>NZ_JBRAJI010000013.1:0-59981 GCF_052744395.1 Desulfurispora sp.
AGTGCCATCTCTGGTTGTTAATGGGATATTCGGGGCTTAACCGAACACCAATGAATATGGATATGTCTTTTGCTTTATATCTTGTTGTGCATAATATGCCATGTAAGCAGCATTTTTTGCCATAATATCAGAAAACTCCTTGGTAACATCTTCTCTCCCTACCCCAGCTAGCAATTGCTGTTGCACCAACAAAGAAGTCAAAAAAGCAGTTAATGCAATCATTATAAATCTGATTTTACGGCAATTCACTTTAAAACCTCCAAATTCTTTTTGTATTCACAAATACTACTTATTAATTATATTTGATATATGCTCATTATAAGTCAATAGCCAAATATTGTAACATTATGTCGATAAATTTGCCGACCAGAGATAACTCAAATCCTTTCCCTCCCAAAATATAAAAACAGAGGGCACCTGTTTTAGCGTGTGCTTCCTCTGCTCCTGAAAAGTTACTGCATTTTTCTGGCCGGACGCGGCGCGCGGGGTCTTCTGCCATCCGCTGCTTTCCCCTCGGCCGGTTTGCTCCGGGGCGCTTCCTCGCCCGGTTCGGGCGGCACGGCCTCCTTGCGTGAGAGCTTGAGCCGGCCCTGGTTGTCGTAGCCGATGGCCTTGACCAGGATCTCGTCGCCTTCTTTCACCACATCCTCCACCTTGGCCACGCGGTGATGCGCCAGCTGGGAGATGTGTACCAGCCCCTCTTTGCCGGGCAGGCCCATTACCCCGGGGATGATCTCCACAAAACAGCCGAAGTCGGTCACCCGGGTCACTTTGCCGTTGTATATTTCACCGGTCACCACATCGCGGGTGATGCCCTCAATGATCCGGCGGGCCTTTTGACCGGCCTCGGGGTCCACAGCCGCAATGAAGATGCGCCCGTCATCCTCAATGTCGATTTCCACACCGGTTTCATCGATGATTTTCTTGATGGTCTTGCCGCCCGGGCCAATCACATCGCGGATTTTATCCGGATCAATGGTCATGTTGATCATGCGCGGGGCATACCGGGACAGGTCCTGGCGCGGCTCGGAAATGACCTCCAGCATCTTGCCCATGATATGCATTCGGGCATCGTGAGCCTGCTGCAGGGCTTTTTCCAGAATGGCCGGGGTGACACCCGCCACTTTGATGTCCATCTGCAGCGCCGTGATTCCCTGTTTGGTGCCGGCCACCTTGAAGTCCATGTCACCCAGGTGATCCTCAATGCCCTGGATGTCGGTCAATATGGCGAACTGGTCCCCTTCCTTGATCAGGCCCATGGCCGCCCCGGCCACCGGCGCCTTGATGGGCACTCCGGCATCCATCAGAGCCAGTGTGCTGCCGCAGACGCTGCCCATGGAGGTGGAACCGTTGGACTCCAGCGCTTCCGACACAATGCGGATGGTATAGGGGAATGATTCTTCCGGCGGAATTACCGGTTCCAGTGCCCTTTCAGCCAGCGCACCGTGCCCGATTTCCCGCCGGCCCGGCGAACGCATGGGACGGGTTTCGCCCGTACTGTAGGGAGGAAAGTTATAATGGTGCATGAAACGCTTGGATTCCTCAATGCCCAGCCCGTCCAGAATTTGCTCCTCGGAAACCGTGCCCAGTGTCACCACAGACAGGATCTGAGTCTGGCCGCGGGTGAAAAGGCCGCTGCCGTGCGTGCGGGGTAAAAAGCCCACCTCGATGCGAATGGGACGCACTTCGGTCAGACTGCGGCCGTCGATGCGGATGCCGTGTTTAAAGATAAACTCCCGCACAATTTTCTTCTCTGCTGTATCCACCGCGCTGCGGATATCGCCTTCCTGCTCGGGAAACTGCTCCAGAAACTGCTGCACCAGCTCCTCCTTGACACCGTCCAGATACAGTTCCCGGCTCTTTTTATCCAACCGCTGATCGATGCAATGCTGCACGGCTTCCCGCATTTTTTCCAGCGCCCCGGGCAGCACGGCTTCCTCGACCTCGGCCGAAGCCACCACCAGCACCGGCTCGATTTTGGGCCTGGCCAGGCCCTGTTCCAGCGCCTCCTGCCGGAACTGCTCAATGGCCTCGACAATCTCTCTGGCTTTGGCATGTCCAAAGGCAATGGCCCGCAGGACTTCCGCTTCGGGCACTTCCCTGGCCCCGGCCTCTACCATCATGACAGCATCGGCCGTACCCGCCACCACCAGGTGCAGGTCGCTTTTTTCGGCCTGGGCCACAGTGGGGTTATACACCAGCTCTCCATCCACCCGTCCCACAATCACGCCGCCAATGGGCCCCTGGAAAGGAATCTCGCTGATGTGCAGGGCGGCCGAGGCGCCGATCATAGCCGCAATTTCCGGTGCATTGTCCTGATCCACGGACAAAACCGTAGCAATCACCTGCACTTCGTTGCGCATCCCTTTGGGGAATAGCGGCCGGATGGGGCGGTCGATCAACCGGCCGGACAGCACGGCCTTTTCACTGGGTCGGCCTTCCCGCTTGATAAAGCCGCCGGGAATCTTGCCCACCGCATACAGCCTTTCTTCATAATCCACAGTCAAAGGGAAAAAGTCCAACCCTTCCCGGATTTTCGGGTTCATGGTGGCCGTCACCAGCACCACGGTATCGCCGTAGCGTACCAGCACACTGCCACCCGCCTGTCTGGCCACGCGACCGGTTTCCAGGGTCATGATCCGGCCGCCCACCTCGATATTTTTCTGCACTACGCGCATTTCGGTCATCAGCCCGCATATCCCTCCTGCTAACTACACATTTTTTCCAACCATTTTTTCTTCTACATATTTAAGAGTATTTCCTGCCATACAGACAAAAAATACTGGCGGCGTATCAGGTAATACCTGAAATATACCCTGTTGAACAAAAAAAGAGAAACGGCCCTGTGCTGCCGCCTCTCTTTTCGCCATCCGGCTTATTTGCGCAGACCCAAACGCTCCAGCAGGCTGCGGTAGCGGTCGAAGTCCCGGTCCCGCAGATAATTGAGCAGAGCCCTGCGCTGGCCGACCATCTTCAAAAGACCACGCCGCGAATGGTGATCTTTTCTGTGGATTTTCAGGTGTTCATTCAAGCTGTTAATACGGCTGGTCAAAATGGCAATTTGTACTTCGGGCGAGCCGGTATCGTTTTCGTGCAGCTTGAATTCGTCAATGATAACTTTTTTAGTTTCGCCAGTCAGTGCCACCTCGCGCTCACCTCCTCACCCCGGGTTAATCGCTGCCGGCCAAGCCAGAGCGCTGCTGAGCGTCTCCCCTAGCTGGCAGTTATTTTTATTTACCAATTATGGTAATTACCAAGCGACCGCCCGGTATGTCCTTGGCTACCAGATCAAACATGCGGCCCGAACGGGCAAAAAAGCCCCGGAACCTGGTGGCAGTGGGTATCTTGCCGGGAATGCCGCTGGCGGCGGTAATGATGTCCTGTACGGTGATTTTCTCCTGGCGCAAATCCTTCAGCCGTTTACGCGCATGCTCGGTAATAATCACCCGCATACACGCACCCGTACTCAGCCGGCACCCGACTGCCGCCTGCCTTCCTCGGCCTGGGCCAGAAATGCGTACAGGGCATCCTGAAAGGCAGCCACCCCGGCATCGGCCACACCGGCCTTCTGGTATATGGCCTCCAGTTCCCGGCGCAGGCTCTGGAAGTCCTCACTCAGGCAAATAACCGCAATCTGCCCCAGCCATTCCTTGATTTCCTCTTCCGAAGACGTCAGACGCGGCAAAGCCACTGCCGGCTCCCCCTCTCGCCCGGTGCCCGCCATGCAGTATTTTAACACAGGCCGCCCGGCAAGTAAACTTCAATATTCTTTATATTACCTCCCTTTGCGAATTATACCCGGAAAGCTCTCGGGTCATAGTGATGTCCCGGTGAATTTGTTCCACCAGCTGTTCCACCGAAGCAAACCGCTGTTCTCCGCGCAAACGGCGGCGGAAAAACACCCGTACCCGCTCACCGTAGATGTCACCGGTAAAGTCCAGTATATGCACTTCCAAAGTGCGCTCAAAACCCTGGGCGTGGAAAGTAGGCTTGATGCCGATATTGGCCACACCCGGGTAAATATCCTTACCCAGGCGAATCTTGACTGCATACACCCCGTTGGCCGGCACCAGCAAACCGGCGGGCAGCTCAATGTTGGCCGTGGGGAAACCCAGCAGTCTCCCGCGCTGCTCTCCGGTCACCACCCGCCCTTCCAGGAATGGACTGTAGCCCAGGTAGGCAGCGGCGGCCTCCACCTCACCATCGGCCAGCATCTGGCGAACCAGTGTGCTGCTGACAGGCACTTCATCGACCATCACGGGGGAAACAATGTGCACGCCAAAACCATACTGCCGGCCGGCCGCCTGCAGCAGCTGCGCGTCACCTCGCCCTCCCCGGCCAAAAGTATAATTGTAACCGGCAAAGACATGCGCCACGGCCAGTTCCTGCACCAGCACACCGGCCACAAACTCCTGCGGCCCAATTGCGGCAAACTGGCTGGTAAAGGGCACTTCCAGCAGAACCTGTACACCCAGTGCAGCCAGCATTTCCTGTTTGCTCTCCCTGGTCATCAACAGGGGAGGGGCCTGCTCGGGCTTCAAGACCACCAGAGGATGGGGAAAGAAGGTAAATACTGCTGCCGTCCCCCCTGTTTCCGCCGCCTTGTTTACCAGGCTGGCAATCAGCCGCCGGTGCCCCAGGTGCAGGCCGTCAAAATTACCCAGACCCACCACCAGGTTTTGATGCAATTGCCCCAGACCATGCCAGTCCTGATAAATTTTCACCTGCGTCACCACCCGCCGCGGGATTGTTAATTGATAATAACTGGCATTCGGTTTTGGTCAAGAAAAGACTCATGAACACAAAACATATTATAGCATATTTTATTCCACCGGCGCGAAAACTTTCTGCGCCACAAACATCAGGCCCCGCTCGTGCCCGGCGGCCCGGGCCACGGCCAGTAGCCACCCCCGCTCCACCAGCCTGACCAGGTCCCCTTCTTGCAGGCCCGGGGGCAGAACGCTGACTCCCGCCGGGTAGAGGGGGGCACCGGAAAGGACACTGTTGCGGGCAGCCGTTTTTACTTCCACGGCGGGTAAATGAGCCAGGGCTTCCCCCGGTCCCATCAACACGCGGGATAACTGCCCCGCTCCGGCCAGGCGGGCGATCTCCTCCAGGGTAAGGGCCCCGGACAGATGACAAAAACCAGCCGCCGTGCGCAGCAAAAAATTGAGCGCTGCACCACAGCCCAGATTTTCCCCCAGATCTTGACAGAGAGTGCGGATATATGTACCGGCCGAGCAGTGCACATCCAAAAGCGCCGCCGGATAACCGGCAACACTGTACCATTCGACCAGTTCCAGGCTGTAAATATGCACCAGCCGGGACGGTCGTTCCACTTCCAGCCCCCGGCGGGCCAGTTCGTACAGGCGTTGCCCCTGGTAGTGCACCGCCGAGGTCATGGGCGGCACCTGCTCCACCCGGCCGCAAAACCCGGGCAGCGCCTGTTCCACCTGCCGGCGGGTGATCCGGCAGTCCGTATCCCGGCGCACCGGACGGCCCAGCATGTCGCCGCTGTCGGTAGCAATACCGAAGACCACCTCCGCCCGGTATTTCTTATCTCCGGGCAGATACTCGATCAGGCGGGTGGCCTGTCCCAGACAAACCGGCAGAACACCGGCAGCCGCCGGATCCAGCGTGCCGGTGTGACCGGCTTTGGCCCCGGTCAACCGGCGCACCCGGGCCACCACATCATGGGAGGTCATACCCGGTGGCTTGAGCACATTGAGCAAACCATGCACGGTGCTAGTCACCCGCCCTCACTGCTTCTACTGCTGCTGCCACCACTTGCTCCATAATCTGCTGCATGTCGCCCGGCAGAGTGCAGCCGGCAGCCCGTACATGTCCCCCGCCCCCGAACCGTCCGGCCAGCCGGTTGACATCCACGCGGTTCTTGGAGCGCAGGCCTACCTTGGTGTGACCGCTGGCCAGCTGGTAGAAAAAGGCGGCCACTTCCACTCCTTTGATGGACCTCAGATGATTGATCAGACCCTCCATGCTCTCCTCGGTAACACCCTTTTCCTCCATGACCTCCCTGGTGATAAAGGCCCAGGCCACCCGGCCACCGGCCGTGAGCTGCAGGGTATTTAAAGCGGCCTGCAGTGCTACCAGACGCCCCAGCGGTAATTCAGCATATAACTGATTGCTGACTGCCGCCGCCTGAACGCCGTGTTCCAGCAGGCGGGCTGCCCGGCGCAGTGTACCCGGCGAAGTGCTGTCGTACTGAAAGGAGCCCGTATCGGTAACAATGGCCACATACAGACAGGTGGCCATATCCGGCGTAAGCCGTACCGGCAGCAAATCCAGCAAATCCAGGACAATTTCGCCGGTGGCCGCCGCCCGGGAATCGCAGTAGGCCTGGTGGGCGAAGTTGTTCCGGCCCACATGATGGTCCAGCACCAGCACCTTCAGGCCCGGTTGCTCCAAATACTGCCGGTAGATACCCAGCCGTTCGGGCACCGAACAATCCAGAGCGACCAGAGTATCAAAGGAACGGCCCAGACCCCGCTCCCCGCTCACCAACTGCTCCGCCCCGGGTAAAAAGCGATACAGCTCCGGTAAGGGATCGGGGCTGGCCATAACCACTTGCTTGCCCATTTGCTGGAGAGCCATGCCCAGAGCCAGCACACTGCCCAGGCTGTCCCCGTCGGGCATAACATGCCCGCACAAAAACAGTTTTTGCGCCTGCTGCAAACTGGCCGCCACCGCTTCAAGACTGGCCATCATCTTCGCTCCCATCCATCACCTTGTTCAGCAGTTGCAGCACCCGGCTGCCCTGAGCAATGGACTGGTCCAGCTTAAAAACGATCTCCGGTGTGTAGCGCAGTCTGATCCGCCGGCCCAGCTCGCTGCGGACAAAGCCGGCCGCCCGTTCCAGGGCTTTAATGGTAGAAACCTGCTCGGTCTCATCACCCAGCACACTGATAAATATTTTGGCGTGGCGCAGATCCGGGCTCACCTCCACCCGGGTGACCGTAGCAAAACCCAAACCCGGGTCCTTCAGTTCTTCCCGCAGCATCTGGGCCACTTCCTGCTTGATTGCTTCCGCCAACCTGCCCGGCCGGTGGGACATAAAAGCCACCTCCTATGCCAGTTCGCGTTTCACCGCTTCCATAGTATATGCTTCAATGATGTCGTTTTCCTGAATATCGTTCCAGTTATCCAGCATGATCCCGCATTCATAACCCTGCATGACTTCGCGCACATCATCCTTGAACCGCTTCAGCGAGGCCAGCTTGCCCTCGTAGATGACCACGCCGTCCCGGACCAGTCGCACGCTGGCATCCCGCACCACTTTGCCTTCCAGCACATAGCATCCGGCAATGGTACCGACCTTGGAAACCTTGTAGACCTTGCGCACCTCCACGCGGCCCAGCGCCACCTCGCGGTACTCGGGATCCAGCAGGCCGCTCATGGCCGCCTTGACATCCTCAATGGCATCATAGATGACCCGGTAGAGGCGAATGTCAATCTTTTCGGTTTCGGCCGCCCGGCGGGCATTAACATCGGGGCGCACATTGAAGCCCAGGATGATGGCGTTGGACGCCGAAGCCAGCATGATGTCGCTTTCATTGATGGCACCCACACCGCCGTGGATGATCTTGACCTTGACTTCTTCATTGGACAGGCGTTCCAGCGCCTGGCGCAGCGCCTCCACCGAGCCCTGCACATCGGCTTTGACAATCAGATTCAGCTCTTTGACCTGGCCTTCCTTGATGTGCTTGAATAGATCGTCCAGCGAAACGCGGGTGGTTTGTTTGAGCTCTTCCTGACGCCTGCGCAGCTGCCGTTTTTCGGCCACCTGGCGGGCCGTCTTTTCATCCGGAGTGACATAAAACGCGTCGCCGGCCTGGGGCACTTCATGGAAGCCCAGCACCTCTACCGGCATGGAGGGCGGCGCTTTTTTCACCCGGCGACCCTTGTCGTCCAGCATGGCCCGCACCTTACCGAAAGCCGAACCGGCGACAATATTATCCCCCACCTGCAGAGTTCCATTCTGCACCAGCACAGTGGCTACCGGACCGCGCCCCTTATCCAGCTTGGCCTCAATCACCGTACCGCGGGCCGGCCGGTCGGGGTTGGCTTTCAGCTCGCCCATTTCGGCCACCAACAGAATCATTTCCAGCAATTCATCAATGCCCTGCCGGGATTTGGCACTCACCGGCACGCAAATGGTATCGCCGCCCCACTCCTCGCTGACCAGGCCGTGCTCGGTAAGCTGCTGTTTGACCCGGTCGGGCTGGGCGTCAGGTTTATCCATTTTATTTATGGCTACAATAATGGGCACTTCCGCTGCCCGGGCGTGGTTGATCGCCTCCACGGTCTGGGGCATTACCCCGTCATCCGCCGCTACCACCAGGATGGCAATGTCGGTAACCCTGGCTCCCCGCGCCCGCATGGCGGTAAAGGCTTCATGGCCCGGTGTATCCAGAAAAGTGATTTTTTTGCCGTTGTGCTCCACCTGATAGGCCCCGATGTGCTGGGTAATGCCTCCGGCTTCGGTAGCGATCACGTTGGTCTCGCGGATGGCATCCAAAAGCGAGGTCTTGCCGTGATCCACGTGACCCATGACCGTCACCACGCAGGGGCGGGGCTTCAAGTCAGCGGGATCGTCCACCACTTCCTGCTCCAGCAGGGCCTCGGCATCCAGCTGCACTTTTACTTCCACTTCAAAGCCCATCTCATTGGCCAAAATGGTGGCGGTGTCGGCATCAATCTCCTGGTTGATGGTGGCCAGCACCCCCAGCATCATCAGGCGCTTGATCAGCTCGGCGGCGCTTTTCTTCATTTTCTCGGCCAGTTCCTGTACCGTAACCGTTTCACCGATCACCAGGGGCTTTTTCTCCACCACAGCCGGTCGGGCTTCATCCTGCCTTTGCTGTTTTTTCCGGCCGGCCGGCCTGGTGCGCAGTTTCTTTTCCAGTTCATTTTCTTCCGCATCCAGCAGGCGATCCCGCCCCTTGGCTGGCTGGGCCTTGGGCTGGTTCTGCTGGGCCCGGCCCCGGCTTTTCTCGGCTGCCTTGGCCTTATCCAGGGCTTTCACCTGCTCCGGCACTTTGGGCACTTTCAGCTCGGTACGGGCCGCCCGGTTGGCAGGCGCCGCTGCTGCCGCGGCCCCCTCTCCCGCCGCCTTCTCGGCCGGTCTTAGTCCCCTGTCCCGGTGCTGCTGGGGCGGCCGGCCGGACTTATCACCCTGGGGCGGACGCTGACCTTCCGGCCGGCGGGGCTTGCCCCCCGGACCCCGGTCGCGTCTCTGGCCCTGTCCGGCCGGTTGTCCCTGAGCGCCGCCCTGCCCCTGTATCGGCCGGCCGGGCTGGCCCTGACCACCGGCCTGACCCTGTGCTGACCGCCCGGGATGCCCCTGGGCCGGTCGGGCTGGCTGTCCCTGAACGGCCGGCCCAGCCGGTGCCGCTGGCCGGCCCATCTGAGCGGCCTGAGCCGGCTGACCGGACGCTTCCTTTTTCATTCCCGCCGGCTGCCTGTCGGCAGGCTGGGATGGCTTTCTGCTCTTTTCCCGCCCGTCAAAACGCCGGTCGGGCGGACGGGAAGGAACCTTATCCACCAGACCCGGTCCACGATCGTGCCGCCGGCCGCCCCCTCCGCCGCCGGCCGCTGGTCTTTCTACCGGTACAGCAGCGGGGGCCGCTTTTTTGACCGGTTCATTATGGTCCAGTGAGCGGGAGGCTTCTTTTTCCGCCGCCGTCTCGCTCTTTTCCAGCGTATTTTTCTGCCCGGCGCCGGCCGGGCGTGAACTGAACTCCTTCATCAAAAGTTCGACCTCGTTGTCTTCCAGAGTGCTCATATGCGACTTGACTTCCCGGCCCAGCTGCTTGAGTTTATTCATCACCGCTTTATTTTCCACATTCAATTCCCTGGCCAGTTCAAAAACCCTCTTTTTGACCATTCAATCACCTCCGAATATCAATCACCATCCGGCTGGTCGCTCTTTTCCGCCCTGTAGCATTCCAGTAACCGGCCAGCCAGGCTATCACTCTTGATGGCCACTACCGCCCGCGGCGTCATGCCCAGCAGTGCGCCCAGTTCCTCCCGCACGGCCAGTTCCAGCAGGGGAACCTGCGCCTTGCTCGCCAGCTGCCGGTATATTTTCTTGGTCCGGGGCGCCGCATCGGTTGCCAGAACCAGTAACCGGACCTGCTTTCTTTCCAGCGCCTGCCGCACACAGGCATCGCCGCTCACCAGCTGGCCCGCCCGCCGGGCCAGTCCCAAAAGACCATGCAGGTTACTGCTCATGGGCGCCAATCTCCTGTAACAGACGGGCTGTAATTTCAGGGTCGACCGCATGCCGGAGCGACTTTTCCAGACGACGGGCTTTAATCGCTTTCTGCAGGCAGGCGCTGTTGGGACAAACATAGGCCCCTCTGCCGGAACGCTTGCCGGTGGGATCTATTTCCACCCGGCCTTCCGGCGTGCGGACAACCCGGATGAGTTCTTTTTTGTTTTTCATTTCCTGACAGCCCACACACATCCGCTGCGGAACCTTCTTCACCCGGGGCATAGTTGCTTAAAGCCTCCTATTCGGCATAATCCTGCTCGTAATAGTCTCCGTATCCCTCTTCTTTGTATATTTGCTCCATCTGCGATTCGCTCTTGATGTCAATTTTCCAGCCAGTCAGTTTGGCTGCCAGACGGGCATTTTGCCCCTCTTTGCCGATGGCCAGGGAGAGCTGGTAATCGGGAACAATTACCCGGGCAATTTTTTCTTCCTCCCAGACCTCCACCGCCACCACTTTGGCCGGACTGAGGGCAGCGGCTATGAATCGGGATGAGTCGGGGTCCCACTTGATAATATCAATTTTTTCGCCGTTCAGTTCCTGCACTATATTTTGCACCCGCACGCCCCGGGGTCCCACACAGGCCCCCACCGGGTCAATATTGGGATCGCGGGAGTAGACGGCAATCTTGGAACGGTAACCGGCCTCCCGGGCTATGGATACCAGTTCCACTTCTCCGCTCTGCAATTCGGGCACTTCCATCTCCAGCAGGCGCTTGAGCAATCCGGGATGGGTGCGCGACACCAGAATCTGCGGCCCCTTGGTGGTTTTCTTAACCTCTACAATATAGGCCCTGATTTTGTTACCCGGTTTATAAACTTCTCCGGGCATTTGCTCGTTTTGAGACAGGATGGCCTCGGTCTTGCCCAGCTCGATAAAAACGTTCTTCTGCTCCACCCGCTGGATCATCCCGTAAATCAGCTCGCCTTCCCGGCTGGCATATTCCTCGTAGATGATGTTGCGCTCGGCTTCCCGAATGCGCTGCACCACCACCTGTTTGGCCGTCTGGGCGGCAATACGGCCGAAATCGCGCGGTGTAACCTCAAACTCCACCATATCACCCAGATCATAGCGCGGGTCAATGGCCCGGGCTTCCTCCAGGGAGATCTCCTGGCGGGGGTCGGTTACTTCTTCCACCACGGTGCGCACAGCATATACCTTGAACACACCCGTCAGGCGGTCAATGTGCACCCGGGCCTGCGCCGTACCGTAGTTGCGCTTGTAAGCTGAGAGCAGGGCCTGTTCTATGGCCTCCAGCAAGATATCCTTGGAAATACCTTTTTCTTTTTCCAGATCACTCAGGGCTTCCAAAAACTCACTATTCATTTGTTACTGTATCCTCCCCTGTCGGGTTAGAATTCCGGTACCAGCCGGGTGGAGGCAATCTGCTGCCAAGGTAGCCGGACTACCCCGCCTTCGGTTTCCAGCAGCACTTCCTGACCTTCCATCCCCAGCAGGCGGCCGGTGAATTTTTTGCTACCCGCCAGTTGTCCAAAGGTGCTGATTTTCACCAGCCGCCCGGCAAAGCGATGAAAATCGGCTTCTTTTTTCAAAGGCCGGTCCAGGCCGGGTGAGGAAACCTGCAGGTGGTAGGCATGGGGCACCGGATCGGCCTCATCCAGCATGGGGTCGATTAACCGGGAAAAAGCCTGGCAATCGTCCAGGGTCACCCCCCCCGGCTTGTCGATAAAAATGCGCAAAAACCAGTGCGCTCCTTCCTTGACATATTCGACATCCACCACCTCCAAACCCAGCTGCTCGGCCGGCCCCGCCACCAGTTCTCCGACCAGATCGGCGACCCTGTTCCTGGACATCCAACTTCCTCCTGACTGGCTGAAATTTTTATTTAGTATAAGACGAAAGAGTGGGGATTACCCACTCCTTTGCCGCAAGACCAAACTTCCGCCAGTTTGCACAAACCATGAGTAGTATAACATACCAGACCCCAAATAGCAAGGCCGGAGCTGGCCGGAGCCGTCTAATCATGCAGGTGTTCCACCCGGCACACACCTTCCAGAGCGGCCAGCCGGTTGAGCAATTCTATTCTATTGGCCGTGGCGGGCAGGCGCAGCGCCAGCACCAGCATCTGATGCTCCGAGCTGATCCGCTGGATTTCCAGGTGGCGCACGGTCACCCCCATGCTTTCCAGCAGCTCGCCCACTCTCTGTACCGCGGCCGGATCATTTTCCAGCATCACCCGCATCCTGCCCTGATGGCGTTTGCCCCGCACATAATCCTCAATAGTGCCCAGAATCACCAGAGCAAACAGCACCAGCAGCGTCCCCAAAGTGGCCGCCAGATAATAACCGCCTCCCACGGCCAGGCCGATGCTGGCGGCCACCCAGAGGCTGGCCGCTGTGGTCAGGCCGCGTACCACCAGGCCCTCCCGCAGGATGGCTCCCGCCCCCAGAAAACCGATCCCGCTGACCACCTGGGCGGCGATACGCGCCGCGTCACCGCGAAACTCATAGTGGATCTGCACCGATACCACCATGGCCAGAGCCGAACCCAGGCAAACCAGAATGTGGGTGCGAAAACCCGCCGAATAGGTGCGAAAACCCACATGCAGGCGCTCCCGCTCCAGGCCGATCATCCCGCCCAGGACAACCGCCAGCACCAGGCGGACTATGATATCCCACTGACTGAGCAAACGCCTTCCCTCCCGAGTAGCCGTAGCATCCGCACCCGCCCCTTTACCGGGCCACCGCCTGCCACGCGGCATATCCCTGCAGCAAACACTGCACGCTGTCATAGGCCGCCCGCGGTCGACCGTAACGCCTGGCGGCATCCGCCATGCGCGCAAGGCAGCCGGGCGACCGGAAAATATCCTGCAGCACGGGCAGGAGGTGGCTGAGCTTTTTTACATACACACCCGCACCTGCCGCCGCCAGAAACTGGGCATTGCGCTCCTCCTGCCCCGGCAGGGGGCTGACCACCACCATGGGCAGGCCGCTGGCCAGCGCCTCGGCACAGGTAAGACCTCCCGCCTTGCTGATCAGCAAATCGCTGGCGGCCATATAAAGAGGCACCTGTTCGGTATACCCAACCACATGCAAGGGCTGACGCAGTTCGGGCGCCATGCGCGAGAGCTTATCCTGCAGCACGGTATTGCGTCCCGCAATGCAGACAATCTGGCAGGACAAATCCGCATGGCCCAGCAGGGTGGCCACATCAAGCATGGCCCCCATCCCCAGTCCGCCTCCCATGAGCAGCAGCACTGGCAACTGCAGATCCAGCCCCAGCGCCGCTCGGGCTGCTGTTCGGTCCGGCTGAGAGGCAAAGGCCGGCAGCACGGGAATGCCCACCGGCCGCACCACCCGGCTGTCTATACCGAAGGCGGCAAATTCCCCCACCAGTTCGGGCGTCCCCACTATATATATGTCTACATGCTCAAACACCCAGTAAGCGTGCACCGTAAAATCGGTAATTACCCCGGCCAGCAGGCAGCCGGTCAGTAGCCCGGAAGAGCGCAGCGCATCCATCACCCCCAGGGGGAAAGGATGGGTGCAGAGAATAATTCCGGGTCGCAAACTCTCAATCAACCCGATCAATTTGCCGGCAGTGAACCTGTTCAGCAGGCGGTTGAATTCCTGCTTGGCTGTGCCGGCCAGCAACCGGCCGCGTTCGCTCTGCTGGTAAAGATAGCCGTAAAGCTGGGGACTTAATCGGAGCATTTCCATGTAGGTGCCCAGGATCAACTTCTCCAGCAGCGGAGTGGTGTATTTGAAGGTGTCCAGAGTTACCACCCGGGTGGCGGGCGACAGCTCCTGCATGGCCAGCTCAATCGCCCGCGCCGCCTGCATGTGACCGGTACCGGCGCTCACCGACAATATGACTGCCGTCTCCGGACCCCGGCTGGTTACAATCGCCTCAGCCACTCTATAACCCGCTCCGTTAAATCTGCCAGCGGCAGCAGGTGGTTTTCCCCGCTGCGCCGCACTTTCAGCTCGACCTGCCCGCTCTCCACTGCTCTGGCTCCTACCGTGATGCGCAGCGGGTATCCCACCAGATCGGCATCTTTAAACTTGACGCCGGGGCGCTCCGGACGGTCGTCCAACACCGCTTCCACCCCGGCCTGCAGGAGCTGCTGGTAGATAGCCTCGGCCAGGGACATCTGGGCAGTATCCTTGCTGTTCACCGGGATCACAATCACATGATAAGGGGCGATGGCCGCCGGCCAGATAATGCCATCGTGATCATGGTTCTGCTCTATCGCTGCAGCCATGGTGCGGGTGACTCCGATGCCATAACAACCCATGACAATTTCCCGGATTTGCCCATTTTCATCCAGATAGGTGGCACCCAGGGCCTTGCTGTACTTGGTACCCAGCTTAAAAATCTGGCCCACTTCAATCCCCCGGGCCTCCTCCAGCGGCCGGCCACAGCGGGGACAGGGATCGGCAGCCCGCACCAGACGCAGATCAGCAACCACTTGCGGTTTAAAGTCCCGCCCGGGGCAGACGTGCCAGTAATGCCTGTCCACCCGGTTGGCACCCGCCACGGCATCCCGTAGCTGCATAACCTCTTCATCGGCCACCAGCGTTACTCCGGACAGCTCCAGGGGTCCCACATAACCCGGCTGTACGCCGCAGGCGGCCTGCACTTCCTCCGCCCCGGCCAGTTCCAGATTGAGCACGTCCAGCACCTTTTGCAGCTTGATCTCATTGATGTCGCGGTCACCGCAGACCAGGGCGGCCACCAGACCGCGTTCGGTGCGGTAAAGCAGCGTTTTGATCACCCGCCAGGGCTCCACGCCCAGGAAGGCCGCCACATCGGCTGCACTCTTCCGGCCGGGCGTTTCCACCACTGCCAGTTCCCCGGCCTGTCCGGCAGCCAGCTTTCGGACAGGGCTCTCCGCCCTTTCCACATTGGCCGCATAACCGCAGCTGTCCTCCGGACAAAAAACAACGGTGGCCTCGCCCGCTTCGGCCAGCACCATAAATTCGTGCGTGTTGTTGCCACCTATGGCTCCCGCATCGGCCTCCACCGGCCGGAACTTGAGGCCACAGCGGGTAAAGGTATTGGTGTAGGCCTCGTACATCTTCTGGTAGCTCACGTCCAGCCCGGCTTCATCCCGGTCGAAAGAGTACAGATCCTTCATAATAAATTCCCGGCCGCGCAGCAGGCCGAAACGGGGCCGCCGCTCATCCCGGTACTTGTTCTGAATTTGGTAGAGAAGCAGCGGCAGCTGCTTGTAGGAACGCACCTCGCCGCGCACCAGGTCGGTGATAATTTCCTCGTGGGTGGGTCCCAGGCAAAAGTCCCGCCCGTGCCGGTCCTTCAGCCGAAAAAGTTCCGGGCCGTACACCTGCCAGCGCCCCGACTCCAGCCAGAGCTCGGCCGGTTGAATGATGGGCAGCATGATTTCCTGCCCGCCCTGGCGGTCCATTTCTTCCCGAATGATCTGCTCAATCTTTTTGATTACCCGCCAGGCCAGAGGTAAAAGGGTGTAAACACCCGAGGCCGACTTGCGGATAAAGCCGGCCCGCAGCATCAGTTTGTGGCTGACCACCTCGGCCTCGGCCGGCACTTCCCTTAATGTTGGTACAAGCATCTGGGAGACGCGCAATGTCCAAAACCTCCTGTTAACCATGTTCCTCTTCTTGCAAAATGGCTTCCACTTCTTGCAGCAGCTCGTCCAAAAGCCGTTCTTCCGGCACTTTGCGCAGCACCTGGCCGCGCCGAAAAATCAGCCCCTGGCCCCTGCCGCCGGCAATGCCCACGTCGGCCTGCCGGGCCTCGCCCGGCCCGTTGACCACGCATCCCATCACGGCCACTTTGATGGGCCGGGTGACATGCCGCAGCCTCTCCTCCACCTGCTCGGCCAGCCCAATGATGTCCACCTGGGTACGACCACAGGTTGGGCAACTGATTAATTCCACACCCCTGCGGCGCAGACCCAGTGCTCCCAGGATGTCATAGGCCGCTTTCACTTCATGCACCGGGTCACCGGTTAGCGAAACGCGCACAGTATCACCAATACCCTGGGCCAGCAGGGCACCGATGCCCACGGCGGATTTAACCAGACCGGATCTGACCGTTCCGGCCTCGGTCACCCCAACGTGCAGAGGGTAGTCCACCCTGGCCGCCAGCAAGCGGTAGGCCTCCAGCATCAGCGGCACGTCGGAAGCTTTCAGGGAAATCTTGATCTGGTCGTAACCCTGCTCCTCCAACACGGCCACGTGGCGCAGGGCGCTTTCCACCATGGCCTGCGGCACCGGCCCCCCGTAACGCTCCAATAATTCCTTTTCCAGAGAACCGGCGTTTACTCCAATGCGTACGGGCACCATTTTCTCCCGGGCCGCCGCCACCACCTCCCGTACCCGCAGGGCACCGCCAATATTGCCTGGATTGATGCGCAGGCCGTCCACACCGGCTTTAAGCGCCGCCACAGCCAGCCGGTAATCAAAATGAATATCGGCAATTACGGGCAGCGAACTGCCCTTAACGATTTGCCGGAGAGCCTCGGCCGCCTCACGGTCGGGTACTGCCACCCGGACAATCTCACAGCCCGCACCGGCCAGCCGGGCAATCTGGCCCAGAGTAGCCCGGATGTCCCGGGTATCGGTATTGGTCATGGACTGCACGGCCACAGGAGCACCGTCCCCGATGGGCACTTTCCCTACATATATGCGCCGCGTCTTTTTGCGGACGATCACTTAATGTTCCACTCCCCGCCGACAGGATAATCCGGCCCTACATCAGCTGCAGAATATCGTTATAAGTTATAACCACTATCAGAAGCAATAATAAACCGAAGCCAACCAGATGAATGAAATTCTCCTTGTGGGGATCCACCGGACGCCCCCGCAGCTTCTCCAGCAATAAAAACATAATGCGGCTGCCATCCAGGGCGGGAATGGGGAAGAGATTGAACAGGCCCAGGTTGATGGACAAAAAGGCCGCCAGCTGCACCAGGTGGCTTACACCCATGCGGGCCGCTTTACCAATCTCGGCCACCACGCGCACCGGCCCGCCCAGATCGGGAGGCGCCTGACCGGTGATCATATGGCCAATGAAGGTGATAATCAACCCGGTCACCTGCAGCGTATATTTAACGCCCATCCAGAGAGCGGCCGGCAGATGCATGCGCTGTTGTACCTGGCGGGGTGAGATGCCCACTTTACCATGACCCCGTTCATCGGCTTCGGGAGTAACCAGCAGGGTCAATTCCTTACCCTGACGTTCTACCAGCACCGCCAGCTGCTGGCCGGGCCGCTGGCTGATCAGCTCGGAAACCCCCTGCCAATCCCTGACCATCTGACCGTCCACCGCCACTATTCTGTCTCCGGCCAGAAAACCGGCCTTTTCCGCCGGCCGCCCGGGCCAGACTGTCTCCACCCGGGTGGTGGGCACAGGCACGCCCTGCACCATAAACAATACCGCTAAGAGCCCCACCGCCAGCAGGAAGTTCATCAGGGGACCGGCAAAAATAACCCCCGCGCGCTGTCCCACAGTCTTTTTGTTAAAGCCCCGCTCATCCTCGTCCTCTTCCGGATCCATGCCGGCCATGCGCACGAAACCGCCCAGCGGCAGCAGGCGCAGGTTATAAGCGGTTTCCCCCCACTTAAGGCCCAAAAGACGGGGGCCAAAACCCAGGCTGAATTCCTGTACCTTGATCCCCACCAGCTTGGCTATGGCGAAATGGCCCAGCTCATGGAAGAAAATCAGCAATCCGAAAACAATTACCGAGGCCCAGAAGGTTTGCATAGAATAACTCCTCTCAATGGATGATTGAGCTGATCAATTCTCCCGCTTTCGCTCTGGCCATCTTGTCGGCCAGCATGATATCCTCCAGCGAAGAAACCGGCCGGGACGGTACAAGTTCCATTACCTGGCTGCACAGGCGAAAGATATCCGCAAAACCGATCCGCCTGGTCAGGAAATATTCCACGCCTATTTCATTGGCCGCATTGAGCAAGGCGGGGGCGGTTCCCCCGCACCGCCCGGCCTGATAAGCCAGATCCAGCATGGGGAAGCGCTCCCGGTCCGGTGCTTCAAAGGTCAGACTGCCCAGGCGACAAAAATCGGGCGCCGGACTCACCCCCGGCAAACGGTCGGGATAACTCAAGGCGTAGGCGATGGGCACCTTCATATCGGGCAGGCCGAGCTGGGCCAGCACACTGCCGTCCACAAACCGCACCAGCGAATGGATAATGCTCTGGGGGTGGATGACCACCTCGATCTGCTGGTAATCCAGACCGAAAAGCCAGTGGGCCTCAATAACCTCCAGCCCCTTGTTGAAAAGGGTGGCCGAATCCACGGTCACTTTTTTGCCCATGCGCCAGTTGGGATGGCTTAAAGCCATTTCCGGAGTAACCCGGTGCAGGTCAATGCCGGCTTGCCTAAATGGCCCCCCTGACGCCGTAAGGATGATCCCGGCCACAGTAGCGGCCGGCTTCTGATCCAGACATTGCCAGATGGCTGAATGTTCGCTGTCCACCGGCAGGATGGCCACCTGCCGCCGCCGGGCCTGTTCCATCACCAGCTGACCGGCGGCCACCAGGGTCTCCTTGTTGGCCAGAGCAATATCCTTGCCCCGGTTGATGGCGGCCAACGTGGGGGAAAGCCCCAGAATACCCGGCACTGCGGTCAGGACGACCTGGGCCTCCGGACAGGTGGCACAGGCCAGCAAGCCCTCCTCACCCCAGTATATTTCGGTTTTGGTACCGGGCGGCAGGTTTTCGTCCAGCTGTCTGGCCGCCTCGGCCGTGGCCACCGCTACCAGCTGCGGGCGATGAACCACGATTTGCTCCAGCAATAGCCGCCAGTTCTGCCCGGCTGCCAGTGCCACCACCCGATACCGGTCCCGGTGGGCGGTCACTACTTCCAGAGCCTGCCGGCCAATGGAACCTGTGCTACCAATAATTGATACGTTTTTTATTGCCAGCCACTCCTTTTTGCAAAATCTAGATCTGGCGGTACTTAACCCAGGATCTGTATACCGCCTGCAGCGCAATAATGCTGATGGGTCCCAGAACCAGCCCAACCACGCCCAGCAGACGCAAACCGGCATACATGGCCAGCAAAACAGCCAGAGGGTGCAGACCCATGTTGCCGGCCACCACCCGGGCCTCCAGCAACTGGCGTACCAGCCAGAGCAGCAGATACAACCCAATCAGCTTGATGCCAAAGGCGATCTGTCCGGAAATAATGGACCATACTCCCCAGGGAATGAGCAGGGTAGCCGGCCCCAGCACCGGAATCAAATCCAGAAAGCCCAGCACCAGGCCAATGGTCAGGGCATATTTGGCTCCAATGATATACAGCCCTACAATGGCCTGCAGAGTGGTAAAAGAGATCAGCATCAGCTGTGCCCTGACGTAGGCCATGAATGCGCTGCTGACGTCCTGGACCACCTCCAGCACCCGCTTACCCCAGGGGGCCGGTACCGTGTTCAGCCAGAACAGCGTAATAACATGCCGGTCGCGCAGCAGGAAATACGTAGCAATCAGAGTTACAATAATGCCCAGTACCAGCGAAGGGAGAGTAGAAATCACCGACAACAGACCGTTGGCCGCGCCGGCAGCCAGCGCTGCCGCCTTGCCGGTAACAAACTGCATGCTGTCCTGCAGCGTATCGGTTACCGCAGCCGGTAGTTTGAAATAATAAAAACGCCCCTGCTCCAGTGTCTGCTGCAAAAATCGCTGCACCGGTTCCACATAGCGGGGCAGAGTAACCGAAAGATCAATCAGCTCCACCACCAGCCTGGTTACCAGCAAGGCCAATAATAACAGTGTAATACCCAGCACCAGGAGCATGGTCAAAATGGCCGCCCAGGCCCGCTTGAGGCGCAACCTTTCCACAAACAGCTTCACCAGTGGTTCCATAAAAACAGCCAGCACCAGAGCGGCAATGAAGGGCAGCAGCAGTCCGGTGAATATATGCGCCACCCGCAGCAGTTCGGGCAAAAAATATTTGCTGCTGAAGTAAAACAGGGCCAGGGCGGCCACCGCCGCCAGGGCAAACTTGACCAGGGACCGCAAAAGCTTCACCTCAGGTTATTATACTATGTGCTACCAGCAGGTATACCAGCGGTGCCGTATAGAGCAGACTGTCAAAGCGATCCAGCACACCACCGTGCCCCGGAATCAGGTCACCGGCATCTTTCTGGCCGGCCGCTCTCTTCAGACCGGACTCCACCAAATCGCCCAGCGGCGCCAGCAGGCCCGTGAGCAGTGCCACGCTCCACACCCCGGCGGCTGGCAGAGCGGGAACATAGTTTCCGTAAACAGCCGCCAGCACAGCACTGCCGGCCAGCCCGCCGATAAAACCGGCCCAGGTCTTGCCGGGACTCAAGTGTGGCGCCATTTTGCGCCGCCCCAGACTGCGGCCGGCAAAATAGGCCGCCGAATCCACCACCCAGATGGATAAAAAGAAAAGCAGCAACCAGTTCAGACCGCCGGGCAGCTGGCGCATCAGCCAGGCGAAAACAGGCATACCACAATAGTATACCGCCAGCAGATGCAAAGCCATATCCGCCGGTGCATAGCGGGGATAGCCCAGGACAAACACCGCCAGCATAATTACTGGCAGCAGGACATACCAGAGCGCCACCAGCTGCCACCCCCCGAAGTAAACCATCCCCAGCAGGGCCACCAGCGGGGACCAGATCAGTAAAAGGCTCAGGTTAGCGCCCCATCCCCGGCTCAGGGCGACAAACTCCCGGGCTGCCACCAGCATCAGCAGACCCAGCAGCAACAGCAGAACCATCCCTCCCTGCCAGACCGCCCACAGTAGAACCGGTATACCCGCCAGAGCACTCAAGACACGGTGTACCAGCAACTATTTACCTCCTTCTTTCAGGCCACCGAAACGTCGGTCACGCCGCTGATAGTCATAAATGGCCTGCAGGAGGTGGCGGCGCCGGAAATCCGGCCAGAAATCAGGGCAAAACCAGAATTCGCTGTAGGCCATCTGCCAGAGCAAAAAGTTGCTCACCCGGTAGTCTCCCGCCGGGCGAATCAATAAATCGGGATCGGGCTGCCCGGCGGTAAACAGGTTGTTTTCCACCAGGCACTCATCAATTTCCCCGGGCTGCACCCGGCCCCTGTGCACCTCCTCGGCAATCCGCCGCATCGCCCGCACCAGCTCGCTGCGCCCGCCGTAATTCAAGGCGATGTTCAAAACCATCCCCGTATTGGCCCGGCTGCGCTCAAAGGCATAGCTCAACGCTTTTTGGGCGGAGGCTGGCAGGCGGGAGATATCGCCTATGGCCCGCACCACCACATTGTTGGCGTACAATTCATCTATTTCTTTATGTATATACTCCACCAGCAGGCTCATCAGCATGTCCACTTCCTGCTGCGGCCTTTTCCAGTTCTCGGTAGAAAAGGCATACACGGTGAGCACCTGGATGCCCAGTTCCGCGCTGGTGCGCACCGCTTCCCGCAATGAGTCCATGCCGTGCCGGTGGCCGTATGTGCGGGGCATGCCGCGAGCCCTGGCCCACCGGCCGTTGCCATCCATAATTATTGCAA
Source organism: Desulfurispora sp. (assembly GCF_052744395.1). Lineage (NCBI taxonomy): Bacteria > Bacillati > Bacillota > Clostridia > Eubacteriales > Desulfurisporaceae > Desulfurispora > Desulfurispora sp. The sequence continues at coordinate 21,773 of NZ_JBRAJI010000013.1, forward strand.
TATGACGGGGTAGACCGGTCATATCAATGCGGGCCAAAAGCTCGCTTTCGGATAGTTCCCCGCTGCCTGCGTCCTTTTTGTTCTTTTCCCGGATTTTGAACACCCCGTTCACCTCAATAAAAGCAGAAAATGATCTCATCCCGGCCCTATTAAACAACCCCCTCTACTCAATATGACCGAGGGGGTTTGGCTCAGTTACTCTTCAATAATGGCGCCGGTGGGACAGGCATCTATGCAGGTACCGCAATTTTCGCATTTATCCGGGTCAATTTTGTAAATGTCACCTTCTATAATTGCCTCATTGGGACAGGACTCCATGCAGGTACCACAGGCCAAACATTCGTCGGTAATCCGGTAAGCCATTGTTACACCTCCTTTCCCGGCACCGCCGGGGCTGCCACCAGGGCCACCCGGCCGTTATTGAGCAAACGCACAGCCACCACTCTGGCCACACCCTGCGGTGGACGATGGGGTGGCGCTGTCAAGACAACTTCTACATCCCAGCCGTTTTGCCGGCACCTTTCCAGAGCCACCGGCAGCTCCAGGGCCAGCAAGAGTTTCTCCCGGTCCATGGATTATATGCTCATGATCTCCTGCTCTTTGTTCTGCAGCAGGCTGTCGATTTCCTTGATGTATTTGTCAGTGATCTTCTGCACTTCGTCCTGACTGCGCTTGAGGTCGTCCTCGGAAATTTCCCCCTTCTTTTCTCTGGCCTTCAGGGCATCATTGGCATCGCGCCGCACGTTACGAATGGCCACCCGGCCTTCTTCAGCCTTCTTTTTAATCACTTTGACCAGTTCAGCACGCCGCTCCTTGGTCAACTGCGGGATCTGCAAGCGTACCACGGTCCCGTCGCTGGAAGGCGTAATGCCCAGGTCGGACTTTAAAATAGCCTTTTCAATTTCAGGCAGCGCGCTTTTATCCCAGGGCTGAATGACCAGCAGGCGGGCTTCCGGAACCGAAATGTTGGCCAATTGATTGAGCGGGGTGGGTGTGCCGTAGTAATTCACGGTAATTTTGTCCAGCAGCGCCGGCGTGGCTCGCCCCGCCCGCAGTGACGCAAACTCCTTCTTGACCACTTCCACAGTCTTCTTCATATTGGCTTCCGCTTCGGCGATTAACTCCTTAGCCAATTGATTCACCCCCAACATATGTCCCCACGAACTCACCCATGATGGCGCGCTTGATATTACCTTCCTGGTTCAGGTTGAACACGATCAGCGGTATGCCGTTGTCCATACAAAGCGATGTCGCCGTGGCATCCATCACCGCCAGTCCCATATTCAACACTTCGATATAAGAAAGCCGGTCGAACTTCCGGGCAGCCGGGTTCTTGCGCGGGTCGGAATCGTACACCCCGTTCACCTGCTTGGCCATCAGAATCACCTCGGCCTCGATTTCGGCCGCCCGCAGCGCTGCCGTGGTGTCAGTGGAAAAATAGGGATTGCCCGTTCCCGCACCGAAAATCACCACCCGCCCCTTTTCCAGGTGCCGGATCGCCCGGCGTCTGATGTAGGGTTCGGCCACCTCCTTCATTTCAATGGCCGTCTGCACCCGGCTGTCCACACCCTGCTTGCTCAGTCCGTCTTGCAGGGCCAGAGCATTGATCACGGTGGCCAGCATGCCCATATAGTCGGCCGTGGCCCGATCCATGCCTTTGGCGCTGCCGGCCACACCGCGCCAGATGTTGCCGCCACCAACCACCACGGCCACCTGCACACCCAGCGCGACCACCTCATCAATCTGCCGGCAGATGGACATGACCACATCGGGATCAATGCCATATCCCTGCCCGCCGGCCAGCGCTTCCCCGCTCAGCTTCAAAATCACCCTCCGGTACACGGGTTCCTGCATCGGGGTACCTCCCCTGACACTTATTCTACACTGTGCAAAAAATTCCTCCGACCGGCTTTATTTTTTCACGGCTGCGGCCACTTCTTCCGCCAGATTGCCCTGTTTCTTCTCGATACCTTCACCCAACTCATAGCGGACGAAACGCCGCACGGAAATATTCTCGCCAATCTTGGCAATCTTCTCGGTAATCAACTGCTGCACCGTAATGTCGGGGTTCTTGATAAAGGGCTGCTCCAGCAGGCATACTTCCTTGTAAAACTTCTCCAGGCGTCCCTCCACCATGCGGGCGATGATGTTGGCCGGCTTGCCTTCATTGGCTGCCTGGGCCGCCAGGATTTCCTTCTCCCGGGCCACCACTTCTTCCGGCACTTCCTCCCGGCGCACATATTCGGGACGGGCCGCCGCAATCTGCATGGCGATATCGCGAGCCAGAGTCTTGAACTCATCGGTCTTGGCCACAAAGTCGGTCTCGCAGTTCACTTCCACCAGCACACCGATTTTGCCAGCGCCATGGATGTAGGACTCCACCAGGCCCTCGGCGGTGATCCGGCCGGCTTTTTTAGCCGCCGCAGCCAGACCTTTTTCCCGCAGGTAATCAATCGCCTTTTGCATATCCCCGCCGGTCTCGGCCAGGGCCTTTTTGCAGTCCATCATGCCTGCACCGGTTTTTTCCCGCAATTCTTTCACCATTGCCGCTGTTACTTCCGCCATCTGGTATCCTCCTCCAAAACATATCTTTAGTTATTATTTCCATAATACCGCTTGGACAAACCAGCACATATTAAAAAGGCAGGGATCTGCTCTGCACAGGCCCCCACCTTGACAGCGTATCAGTTATTCCGCTTCCACCGGACCTTCTTCCGGCACAACGTCAGCGGCTTGAGCGGAGCGGGCATCGCTGAGCTGCTCGCCCTGCTTGCCTTCCAGCACCGCATCGGCCATTTTGGAAGTCAGGAGGCGTACCGCCCGAATAGCATCATCGTTGCCCGGAATAACATAGTCAATCTCATCCGGGTCGCAGTTGGTATCCACAATGGCCACAATGGGAATACCCAGCTTGCGGGCTTCCGCCACAGCAATTTTCTCTTTGCGCGGATCAATCACAAACAGCGCATCGGGCAAACGGCGCATATCCTTGATACCGCCCAAAAACTTTTGCAGGCGCTCCTTCTCGTGCAGGAGCCGCGCCACTTCCTTTTTGGGCAGGAGAGCCATGCTGCCGTCCGCTTCCATGCGTTCCAGCTCATGCAGACGCTCAATACGCCGGCGGATGGTCTGGAAATTGGTCAGCATGCCACCCAGCCAGCGCTGATTGACATAAAACATGCCGCAACGCTCGGCTTCTTCCTTGACGGCATCTTGAGCTTGCTTTTTGGTACCCACAAAAAGGACGCTGCCGCCCTCCGCTGCCAGGTTGCGCACAAAATTATAGGCCTCCTCCACCTTGCGCACGGTCTTCTGCAGGTCAATAATGTAGATACCGTTGCGATCGGTAAAGATGTAGGGGGCCATTTTGGGGTTCCAGCGTCTGGTCTGGTGTCCGAAGTGCACCCCGGCCTCCAGAAGCTGCTTCATGGAAATAACCGCCATACCTTACACCTCCTTCCCCGGCCTGGTTTTTCCGCCGCCGGCCTCATCTGAAAACAAACTCCGCCCGTAAACGGGCGGCACCATTTGTCGTTATCCGCCGGCGTGTGTAGTAAAAGCACCAGGATGTATTTTAGCATAAACACCCAGCCCGCGCAAGCCATCCGGCAATAAAAAACCACAGCCGGATGGGACTGTGGTTTGGGCTCAGTGCTGTTTCATGCGTTCCAGTTCTTCCAGCAGACGGTCGTTTAAGACCCGGATGTAGGTGCCCTTCATGCCCAGCGACTTGGACTCAATGACACCGGCACTCTCAAACTTGCGCAGAGCATTCACAATCACAGAACGGGTAATCCCCACCCGATCGGCAATCTTGCTGGCCACCAGCAGCCCCTCGTCACCGTCCAGCTGGCGGAAAATGTGCTGCACCGCATCCAGTTCGGAATAGGAGAGGGTACCCAGCGCCACCTGCACGGCGGCCCGCTTTCTGGCCTCTTCTTCCATGCGGCCGGCCCGGGCCCGCAGGATTTCCATACCCACCACGGTCGCCCCGTACTCGGCCAGGATCAGGTCTCCATCGGTGAAGTGCTCGTCAAACTTGGCCAGCACCAGAGTTCCCAGACGGGAACCAGCCCCCACGATGGGCACCACTGTGGTCACCTTGTTGTTAAACTTGCAGCGTTTATCGTGAGCAAAGACACAGATATTCACTGTCTGACAAATATTGGCATGGGTCTCGGTAATTTTCAGCAGGTTTTCATTGTATTCTTCCGGAAAACCTTCCGGCGACTCCACAATGTCGCGCATAATTTCACACATAAAGCCCTTTAAATACTGGTACCCCAGCGTTTTACCCCGCCGGTCGATAATATATACACTGCAATTAATATTTTCACTCAATATGGCCGCAATTTCCTTGTAATCCACCGGATAACCGGCCGACTTCTGTAAAAGCTTGTTGATAGCTCTGGTTTTTTCCAGTAAACTACGCAATCTGGCTCCATCTCCTTTCCTATAGTATATAGCGACTCAAGTCCTCGTCTCTTGCTACATCGCTCAGCTTGCTGGCCACATATTCCCGGTCGATGACCACGGTTTGCCCCTGCATTTCCGGTGCGTGGAAGGAAAGCTCCTCCAGGAGCTTTTCCATGATGGTGTGCAGGCGCCTGGCACCAATGTTCTCTGTGCGTTCATTAACAGTATAAGCGATTCTGGCGATTTCGACAAGAGAATTTTGTGAAAATTTTACGATGAGCCCTTCCGTACGCAATAGCTCTGTATACTGTTTGATTAAAGAGTTTTGCGGCTCTGTCAGAATTTGTAGAAAATCTGCTTCGGTCAGGCTGTCCAGCTCCACCCGGATGGGGAAACGCCCCTGCAGTTCGGGAACCAGATCCGACGGCCTGGACATATGAAAGGCCCCGGCGGCGATAAACAGGATGTGGTCGGTTTTCACCGGGCCATATTTGGTGATTACTGTCGAACCCTCTACAATGGGCAGTATGTCCCGCTGCACTCCCCCCCGGGAGACATCGGGCCCGGCCCCGCCATCGCGCACGGCGATCTTATCAATTTCATCCAGGAAAATAATTCCGTGCTCCTCGGCCCGGCGCACCGCCCGGGCGGTCACCTCATCCATGTCAATCAGCTTCTGGGCTTCCTGCTGGGTGAGGATTTTCCTGGCTTCGGCCACAGTCACTTTGCGCCGCTTTTTTTTGCGGGGAAAAATGTTGCCCAGTACGTCCTGCAGATTAATTCCCATTTCCTCCACACCCTGACCGGTGAAAATCTCCAGCATGGGGGTGGACTGTTCCTCCACCTCTATTTCAATGTACTGGTTTTCCAGCTCACCTCGCTTCAGTTTATAGCGCAGTGTTTCGCGCTCGAACTCCACCCGCCGGGCCAGCTGCTCCTGCTCCCGGTCGGTGGTTTGCTCCCCCCGGCCGCCGGCGGCGGCCAAAAACAGCTCCAGGGGATTGCGCGGTGCGCTTGGCCGGGCTGGCAGAGGCGCCATGATTTCGACTATTCTCTCCTCGGCCAGCTGGCGAGCCTTTTCCTCCACTTCGGTCATTTGTTCCGCCTTGACCATTCTGATGGAAGTTTCCACCAGATCCCGCACCATGGACTCCACATCGCGTCCCACATAGCCTATTTCGGTAAACTTGGTAGCTTCCACCTTGACAAAAGGCGCCTTGACCAGGCGGGCCAGACGGCGGGCAATTTCGGTCTTGCCTACACCGGTAGGGCCAATCATCAAAATATTTTTGGGCATGACCTCGTCACGCAGTTCCGGAGGAAGCAGCGCCCGGCGGTAGCGGTTGCGCAGGGCGATGGCCACCGCCCGTTTGGCTTTTTGCTGTCCTACTATATATTTATCCAGTTCAGCCACAATTTGTTGCGGCGTGAGATTCTCCACTGCATCACCCCACCTTTCCGATTCCGGCCCGGCCTAAAGCTCCAGCGCAGTGATATGCTCGTTGGTGTAAACACATATTTCCGCCGCCAGCGCCAGCGCTGTCCGGGCCACTTCCGCAGGAGCCATTTCCGTATACCTGGACAGAGCCCGGGCTGCCGCCAGGGCGTAGGGACCGCCCGAACCTACGGCCACCACGCCGTCATCGGGCTCAATGACCTCGCCGCCGCCGGAAATGACCAGCAGGTGCTGCCGGTTGGCCACCACCAGCAGAGCTTCCAGGCGGCGCAAAATGCGGTCGGTGCGCCAGTCCTTGGCCAGCTCCACCGCCGCCCGCTGCAGGTTTCCGCGATAAGATTCCAGTTTGCCTTCGAATTTTTCAAAAAGAGTGAAGGCATCGGCTACCGATCCGGCAAATCCGGCCAGCACCTGCTGATTGTATAGCAAGCGCAGTTTATTGGCCCGGTGCTTTAAGATGGTATTCTGGCCCAGTGTCACCTGTCCGTCTCCGGCCAGGGCCACCCGGTCTCCTTTTTTTACTGCAACAATCGTCGTGCCGTGTAGCATGGCCTACATCTCCGACCCAATCTTAACCATTAATTATTTCGTTTTTGGGACCCTGTAAAACAAAAATATTATACCAATAAACATTATGCCCGGGGATGGGTGCGGGAATAAATTTCTTTTAATTTTTCTGTAGAAAGGTGGGTATAAATCTGCGTGGTGGACAGGCGCACATGCCCCAGCAGCTCCTGCACCACCCGCAGATCGGCGCCGTTATCCAGCAGATGGGTGGCAAAAGAATGGCGCAGGGTGTGCGGGCTGACCCGGCCGGGCAACTCTAGCCTAGATAAATATCCGCGGATGATTTTATGCACTCCCCGCCGGGTAATCCTCCCTCCGCGGGCATTAAGAAAAAGCGCCGACAAAGCGGTGGCGCGCACCAGAACCGGGCGAGACAGCTGCAGGTAAACCTGCAGGGCATCCGCCGCCATGTCCCCTACCGGCATGATCCTTTCCCGGCCCCCCTTACCCAACACCCGCAGCCGCCTGGCTGCCATTTCCAGGTCCTCTACATCCAATCCCACCAGTTCACTGACCCGCAGGCCGCAGCCGTAAAGTACTTCCAGCATGGCCCGGTCGCGCAGGCCGAGCACGCTGTCAGCCGGACTTTCCACTAGCTGGCTGCACTGCTCGGGGTGTAGGAAGGCCGGCAGTTTTTTCTCTCCCCGCGGCGGTTTGACACCAGCCAAAGAGTTATCCGGCAACACCCCCTCCCGGGCCAGGTAACGGAAGAAAGAGCGCCAGGCCGTGGTCTTGCGGGCCAGAGTGGTTTTTTGCCACCCGGCCAGGGCCAGCCGGGCCAGGTAGGCCCGGAAGAGCTTGTGATCAATATCGGCGGGCTGCACCGCATAATCCGGCTTGCCCAGCGCGGCAGCAAAGAAGTCCAGACCGGCGAACAGATCCTGGCGGTACCCGGCCAGGGTGTTCTCGGCCGCGTTTTTTTCCACCTGCAGGTAGAGCAAGAAGCTATCTATGTAATGATACAACCGACATCACCCTTCCCGGAGCGGCGCTAAAGCTACAGGGCGTTAGACAACAATTCCCCCAGCAGAGCCAGAGCCCGCTCGGCCATCATCCGGTGCCGCCGCTTCTTGTCTTTTACCGCTTCTTCAAGAGGAGGGAAAAGCCCGAAGGTCACATTCATGGGCTGGAAATACCGCGGATCGGCACTGGTGATATAATGAGCCAGCGCTCCGTGCGCCGTGGCCGGGGGAAAAACCAGCGGCGGCTGCCCGCGCTGCAGGCGTGCCGCATTGATACCGGCCACCAGGCCGGCACTGGCCGACTCCACATAGCCTTCCACGCCGGTAATTTGACCGGCCAGCAAGAGGCGGGGGTGTTCCCGGAGCTGGTATGTGGGCAGGAGCAAGGCAGGGGCGTTGACATAGGTATTGCGGTGCATCACCCCGTACCGCACAAATTCGGCCTTCTCCAGGCCGGGGATCAGCCGGAAAACCCGCTCCTGCTCCCCCCACTTGAGGTGGGTTTGAAATCCCACCATGTTGTACAGCGTACCGGCCGCATTATCCCGTCTCAGCTGCACCACTGCGTAGGGCCTTTTTCCGGTGCGGGGATCCACCAATCCCACCGGCTTGAGCGGCCCGTAACGCATGGTGTCCTCACCCCGGGCGGCCAGCACCTCAATAGGGAGACAGCCCTCAAAATTCACTTCGCGCTCCAACTCTTTGCGGGGTGCCCGCTCCGCCCGCACCAGCTCTTTCCGGAAGTGCCGGTACTCCTCCTGGTTCATGGGACAGTTGACATATTCACCTTGCCCTTTGTCATACCGGGAAGCCTTAAACACCCGCTGCCAGTCTATTGATTCGGCCGTAACAATCGGCGCCACGGCATCATAAAAGTAGAGGTAATCCCGCCCGCACAGCTGTTGCAGTGCGGCCGACAGCGCGGGGGAAGCCAGTGGGCCCGGAGCCAGGACGGCAATCCCCTCCCCGGGTATACCGGTGACCTCCTCCCGGCGCACCTCCACCAGCGGATGTTCTTCCAGCTGCCGGGTCACATAGCGGGCGAAGCCCTCCCGGTCCACGGCCAGCGCCCCGCCCGCCGGCACGGTGTGCCGGTCGGCCGCCTGCATGATCAGCGAATCCAGCCGGCGCATTTCTTCCTTGAGCAGCCCCACAGCGTTTTCCAGCGCGGCCGCCCGCAGCGAATTGCTGCAGACCAGTTCGGCAAACCAGCCCGTGTGGTGGGCCGGAGTGCATTTCTGGGGGCGCATTTCATAGAGCAGCACCTTGATGCCGCGCCTTGCAATCTGCCAGGCCGCTTCCGCTCCCGCCAGGCCTGCTCCTACCACGGTTATTGCTGTCAAAATCAAGCGGCCCATTGCCCGCCGTGCGGCAACAGGCCTGTTCCCTCCTTTGCTCACATTGCTGTTCCGGCTTTTTTTCGGCCGCCAGCCGGTTTGGCCCCGGCCGCCGCCTTGCCGGCCGCAGGCGCCTTTGCTGCGGCGGCTCCCGTCAAAGGCGTTTCCCGGCTGTGGGCGGTTTCATTAATGCAGCGCAGCTGCTCCTGACCGCGCACGCTTTTCAATACCATCATGCTGCCGCAAACCGGACATTTTTCCCTGGTCGGCCGGTCCCAGACCACAAACTCGCACTGCGGATAGCGGCTGCAGCCGTAAAAAACGCGGCCTTTTTTACTGCGCCGCTGCACCATCTCTCCCCCACAGTGCGGACAGGGTACCCCGGTAGGTTCCAGCAGCGGCTTGGTGAATCGACATTCCGGAAAACCCGGACAGGCCAGAAACTTCCCAAAACGCCCCATCTTATATACCAGGTTGCGCCCGCATTGCGGGCAGGTTTCTTCACTCACTTCCTCGGCCACTTCCAGGCGGCCGATTTCTTCTTCCGCCCGGTTCAAAGTCTCCTGGAAAGGCCCATAAAACTCTTCCAACAGCTTCACCCAATCCTGCTCGCCTTCTTCCACCTCGTCCAGCTTCTCTTCTACGCTGGCTGTAAATTCCACATCAATGATCCTGGGGAAGTAGTCCTTGAGCAGATGCACCACTAAAATGCCCAGCTCGGTGGGATAGAACAGTTTTTTCTCCCGCACTACATAGCCGCGCTTCAAGATGGTCTCCACAATGGGAGCATAGGTGCTGGGGCGTCCGATGCCCTTTTCTTCCAGGGCTTTGATCAGGGTGGCATCGGTATAGCGGGGCGGCGGCTGGGTAAAGTGCTGTTTAGGCTCCAGCCCCACCTGTTTTAACAACTCTTTTTCCACCAGTTCAGGCAGTTCGGCCAGTGTTTCCTTTTCTTCCTCATCAGTGCCCTCAATATAAACCTGCATAAAGCCGCTGAAACGCAGCACCGCACCGCTGGCCCGGAAGAGGTATTTGCCCGCGGCCACATCCACGGTGGTGGTATCATAAATCGCCGGACTCATCTGGCTGGCCACAAAGCGAGACCAGATCAAACGGTAGAGCTTGTATTGATCTGTAGTAAGATATTGTTTAATGGCATCGGGCTCCCGGTAAACCGCCGTGGGGCGGATGGCTTCGTGGGCATCCTGGATCCGCCCTCGGGCCGGTGCTTTACGCACTTTTTCCGGCACATAGCTGCTGCCGTAACGCTCACTGATATACTGGGCCGCCTCCTGACGGGCGGTTTCGGATACCCGGCTGGAGTCAGTGCGGATATAGGTCACCAGACCCACCGGCCCTTCACTGCCCAGCTCGATCCCTTCATAGAGCTGCTGGGCCAGCAGCATGGTCTTGCGGGCAGTGAAATTGAGCTTGCGGGAAGCCTCCTGCTGCAGGGTACTGGTAATAAAAGGCAAAGGGGCGTGGCGCAGCTTTTCTTTGCGCTGCACAGCGGCCACCCGGTAAGCGACGTTCTCCAGTTCCTGGATAATCTTTTGCATTGCGGCCGCGTCGCCCACCTGAGCCCGCTCATTAGCAATTTTATGCAGTTTGGCCGTAAAAGTCTGACCGTTCTCCTTTTGCAGGCTGGCCGTCAGAGTCCAGTACTCCTCCGGAACAAAGGCGCCAATCTCCTCTTCGCGGTCCACGATCAGGCGTACCGCCACTGATTGCACCCGGCCGGCGCTGAGGCCTTTTTTCACCTTGCGCCAGAGCAGTGGGCTTAAATTATACCCCACCAGGCGATCCAGAATACGCCGGGCCTGCTGGGCATTTACCCGGTTCATGTCTATAGGCCGGGGATTCTGCACCGCTTTTTGTACAGCCTGTTTGGTGATCTCGTTGAACTCAATGCGGCAGGGCTGGGCTGCATCCATCTCCAGCAGATTGAGCAAATGCCAGGCAATGGCCTCGCCCTCCCGGTCCGGGTCGGAGGCCAGCAGCACCCGGTCGGCCTTCTTCACCGCACTGCGCAGTTCCTTGATAATCTCCCCTTTACCGCGGATGGTAATATATTTGGGAGCAAAGCCGTTTTCTATATCCACTCCGAACTGGCTCTTGGGCAAGTCCCGCACATGACCCATGGAGGCACGCACAAAATATTTGCGGCCCAGAAATTTGCTGATACTTTTGGCCTTGGCGGGCGACTCCACAATAACCAGGGTCTTTTCCAATACCAACACCTCTATTCTTTCCACCGCTGGTGCAAAAAATCTTTCCCACCGGGCGGCTTTAAGGATAACCCGTTTTATTTCTTAAGTTTATATTAACCAGAAAAGCTTTATGCCTGTCCATGTCCGGCCCCGGCTCAAACCGCCGCACTTGCCCAGCGGCTTCAAATCTGGCGCAGGCAGAAACGATGACCGGGCAACTGGCGCACCAGCCCTTTCAGTTCCAGAAACGAAAGAATGGTCAGCACCTGATTTATAGGCAGGCCGCTTTTGACTGACAGCGTATCCACATCCACCGGTTCCCAGGATATCAGCGCCAGCAAGGCCTCTTCCGCGGGCTCCAGGCTAACACCGCCTGCTCCACCCGCACCGGTGAAAAGCCTGGTCAGCCCCAGTTCTTCCAGAATATCCCCGACATCTTCCACCAGCCGGGCCCCCTGACGTAAAAGCCGGTGCGGCCCCCGGCTCATTTTGCTGGTAGCCGGACCGGGCACGGCCATCACATCCCGCCCCTGCTCCAGAGCCAGATAGGCTGTAATCATGGCTCCGCTCTTCTCCCCGGCTTCCACCACCACTACCGCCCGGCAAAGTCCACTGATAATCCGGTTGCGCACCGGAAAATGCCAGGGTTGGGGTGGTGTGCCGGGCGGAAACTCGCTGACCAGGGCCCCGCACGCGGCGATATCGGCAAACAGTTTCTGGTTCTCCCGCGGGTAAACCACATCCAGGCCGCAGCCCAGTACGGCCACGGTTCTGCCCCCGCCGGCCAGGGCGCCCCGGTGGGCCGCCGTATCAATGCCCCGGGCCAGGCCGCTGACCACCGTAATACCCGCTCTGGCCAGCTCCCGGCCCAGTTTTTCTGCCATGTACAGCCCGTAGGCAGTGGCCCGGCGCGAACCCACCACGGCTACCGCCTGCTGCCCGAGCAGCTCAACATCTCCGGAATAAAACAGACCCAGCGGCGGGTCGGCAATATTGCGGAGCAGCTCGGGAAACTGCTGGTGGCTATAGTTAATGAAAAAAATCTTCTGCTGCTGCCACCGGCGAATTTTCTCTTCCAGCAGGCTGCCGCTCAATAAACCGGTCCAATCCCTGGCCTGCCGGGCCGACATCAGTTTTAAGGCCACCAGCTTTTCTTCCCTCGCCCGTAAGAGCTCCGGCCAATCACCGGCCAGAGGCACGCAGTCCCAAAAACGCCGGGCCTGTCCCGCCATGAGCAACTGCCAGGCCAGACACAGTCTGGACAATTCCAAAGAAACCCGCCACCTTCTCGGGCTCCGGTCATCCGGCCCGGTTATTAGTTCTCCATTGCTCATTCGGGGCAAAAATATTATTTCCTTCCTGACACCAGAAAAAAATACCATCAAACAAAAAACCACCGGTACACACCGGCGGTTGCCCGGCGGGAAATTACTTCCCACCGGCCTGCATTTGCTGTTGCAGGGCGTAAATCTCCTGCAAGCTGACGTTCAGCGCCCGAATACCGGCTTGAAAGCTGCTTAATGACACCGAGGTCTTTTCCAGCACCCCCATCAGCAACTTGAACTTCTGCTCAATCTGCGGATCGCTGGCCAAAAGCAGCAAGATCAGGATCAAAAAAAGAGCGTACGGGCTATTATCCTGCACAACCAACCCTCCTGTCCGGTAGCGCCACCTGTTTTTTAGCCATCTTTTTACAACATCATATGTCCGGCTGCCGGCTGGTGTGCCTGGCAGCAGGCATAAAATACCGCTCCTGGCCATATCCTTTACCAGCACCCGACCATGCGATGATATTTTACAGGAGGTTTTATGCACATACCACAGGCCGGTATCATCCTGCTCCTGCTGGTCGCCCTGCTCAGCCGCTCGCACCTGGTGGCCATCAGCTGTGCCATATTGGTGGCTTTGCCGGTCTTCGACCGGCAGGCCGTCCTGCTGGGCTGGCTGGAAGGCAGCGCTTTAAAAATCGGTCTGACCCTGCTCATGATCTACATTTTGCTGCCTGTAGCCCGGGGTACCATCGACGGGGTGGAAATCCGCCACACAGTCACCACCTTAAGCGGCTGGGTGGCCCTGGCCGGCGGAGCCATGGCCACCCATTTCAACGCCCGGGGCCTGGAACTTCTACAAAGCCGCCCGGAAATAGTCTTCAGCCTGACTGTAGGTACAATTGCCGGCACACTATTTTTCCGCGGCGCTCCCTGCGGTCCGGTGATGGCGGCCGCCATCACCGCCATCCTGCTGCAGGTGGGCAGCCTGATATAGCAGGGCCTCCTCTTCCGGCACAGGCCGGCCGAGCAGATAACCCTGCACATAATTGCATCCGCTGAGGCGCAGGTACTCCAGCTGGGCCGGATCTTCCACACCCTCGGCCACCACCGGCAGACCCAGAGCCTGCACCAGCTGAATTACCGCTGCCAGAAAATCCTTTTCCCTGCTGTGCTGGGCCCAGTTCACCCCGCGCAAAAAAGAGCGATCCAGCTTAACCACATCAACAGGCAACCGGCGCAAATAGCTCAATGAGGAATACCCGGTGCCGAAGTCATCTAAACTCACCACTATACCCATATCCCGCAGCCGGGACAATTTTTCACCATAAAAATCCAGAGATTCCATCAGGGCGGTTTCGGTGACTTCCAATCCCAGGGCAGCGGTTGTGGTTCCCGTACGCTGCAACACTTTTTGGACAAGCTCGACGAAATCTCCCCGTTGCAACTGACGCGGCGAAATGTTTACCGTAACCCGGATTTTCCCACCACCGGCCTGCCTTAAGCGATTGGCAAAAGCACAGGCCTTTTGCAAAACAACTTCCCCCAGCTGGACAATCAAGCCGCTCTCCTCGGCCAGCGGAATAAAACTGGCCGGCGAAACAAAACCGCGGGACGGACTTTGCCAGCGCACCAGCGCTTCATATCCGTAAACCTGTCCCGTAAACACATCCAACACCGGCTGGTAATGCAGGACAAACTCGTCTCGCTCCAGAGCCAGGCGCAGGTCCTTTTCCAGAGCCAATCGCTCCGCCAGCCGGTCACCCATGGCCTGCTGATAGTAGACAACCTGGTTTTTACCCCGTTCTTTGGCCCTGTACATAGCCGTGTCGGCCTTTTTCAGCAAATCCTCCGCACTGCAGCCATCCCGCGGGGATACAGCCACGCCCACACTGGCACTCAGATAAAAAGTATGGGCTGCTATGTCTATTGGGCCGCTGATTCCCTGGCACACTTTTTCCGCCTGGCCTTCCAGATCTACCTCACCGGTTAGCCCGGACAGCAGCACCACAAATTCGTCTCCCCCCAGCCGGGCCATGTAAGCATCCGGCAGGTTTAAAGCAAGCAGCCGCCGGGAAATCTCCACCAGAGCCTGGTCTCCGGCGCTGTGACCACAGGTATCGTTAATATTTTTAAAATTATCCACATCCAAAAATATTACCGCCAGCTGCTCACCCGGTGCTTGCTCGGCCAGACACCGCTGCAGGTACTCCTGCAGCGCTGCCCGGTTAGGTAAACCGGTCAACGGATCGCTGTAAGCCATTTGCTTGATGACCTGTTCCTGCAGCTTTTTCTCGGTTATATCGGTCAATGAGCCGGCCATGCGCACGAAGCGACCGGCCCCATCATACAGCGCCCTACCCCGGGCATAAAACCAGCGATACTGACCATCGCGCGTGCGTAAGCGGTACTCGGCGCTGTAAAAGGGCGTCTTTCCTTCTACATGTTCCTGATTAAGCCGCAAAGTACGCTCCCGATCTTCGGGATGCAGCAACTGCTGCCAGGTTTGCCGGGTGGAGGGCAGTTCAACCTGATCATAGCCCAGGATCTCTCTCAAGCGCTGGGAAAAATATATTTGATCGGTGCGTACATCCCAGTCCCAGATGACATCGCGAGACCCCTCAATAGCTAAACGGTAACGTTCCTCCATGGTTTCCAGCTCACCCTGCACCCTCCTAAGTTCATCTAGCTGATGGCGCAGTTCCTCTTCAGAGGCGGTCAGTTCCTCATACATGGCCGCCAGCTGGGCATGAGCCGCGGCCAGTTCCTGTTCATAGCGCACCCGGGGAGTGATGTCCACCAGGATCAGCTCGAAGCGAACAGCCCCCGGCTGCTGCAGCGGCCAGGCCTGCCCCCATAAAAACACGGTTTGCTCCAGGGGCAAGCGCACTTCCAGTTCCAGCTCGGAAACCAAATGCCCCTGGCGCAGCTGTTCTAGCGTTCCCAGCCACTTTTCCCGCTCCCCCGGCCCCAACAGAGCGGCCAACTCCAGCGGTGCACAATGGCTTCCCGGCAAAAAGCTCAACCGGCTGCAGGCCAACTCATTGGCCCGCACCACCCGGCCCTGCTCGTCCACCAGCAGGTGCCAGATGCCCGCCGTATTCATGGCCGCAGCCGTCAACCGCTGTTCCTCCTGCAGGCGGCGGCCCAGGCGCAACACGCGAAAATTGTACCACAACAGAACAACTGTGCCCAAAAGCAGAATAAGCAAAAAATAGTTGCGCACGCGATCAATGCGGGCAAATATTTGCTCCCGCGGCGCAGCAGTGGCAAAAGACCAGCTGGTACCCGGCACGGGAGCAAACCCCAGATACTTGCGCTCCCCGTGGTACACATACTCTCCGGCCCCGGTCTGACCGGCAGTCATGCGTTTGGCCAGCGCAGCCAGACTGGTTAAAGAAGGATCTTGAGCAGAATTTTTTATAATATCGTCAAATCTATATACCAGATCTCTCTGGTCATGAGCAATGGTCACCCCCTTATCGTCCAGGATAAAGGAATTGCCCCGCTGGCCCAGCTTAATCCGGTCGGTTATCCAGCAAAAAAAAGCCCCCTCCCGCAGGGCGGCCAGCATGCCGGTAATCTGGCCATCCTCCCACAGCGGCACCGCAAAGAGCACTACCAGGCGGTTGATCTCGGGCTGCCAGAATGGAGCGGAGACATAATTGCGCCCGGACTGGGTCTGAAGCAGAGCCTGCTCCCATATGCCCGAGCTATGCAGGATCTGGCTGTTTCCGTAAACATCCCGGGCCTGTCCCAGCCGGTCAACCAGGTACATATTCAAGTAACCAATCCGCTCACATTCCTTTCCCAGCCAGGTCAGGCGCAATCCGACGGGAATTTCTTTGCTGCTGAACATTTCATGACCGGCCAGAGTTTCCAGAATGACCAGTTCCGCATTAATGCCGGCCCGCACATTGTAAGCCCCCTGCCGGGCCAGATCCACCAGGGTGTCCTGTACATTGGCCACCAGAGTAACACTGGCCTGATAGTAAATCAACAAACCCGCACCCAGCACCAGCAATGGCCAGACCAGCACCCGGTAACCGGTACTCCTGCCCCAGTCCGACAATCGCAACTAAACCATCCCCTTAAGAAACGTATATAAACTATAAACGCCAACCGATCAGCCGGAGCTGTCTGCAAGGCTGTTACAGTTACGAACTAATTGCTGTTGTAGTCACGAACTAATTATACTATAAGTTGCGCTGCGGTAAAAAATATTTTGTCTAAACAGGTCGAATTTTCCAATACAGGGCGGGGTAAAACCACCCACTAGCGTTTAGAAAAAAACATTGACATCCCCCGGCCAGCATATTATATTTTTGCTAGCAGGCGATCGGGACTTCCCGGTTCGGAGATGAGCAGAGCCATAGCAGAGTGGAGACGAGATGAGCCTGAGGCGAGCGGCAAGAGTTACCAGCATGTAACAGCCAGGTTCATCCTGGCTGTTTTTATTTTTCCAAAATCAAACATATATTCTAAAGGAGGTTTTCCCATGTCCGAACACAGCGTATTACCGTCCCGGAACAGCCTGCAAGCAGGAGATATAGTGCTGGTAGCCGCCCTGCTGGCTGCCGGCGCGGTGCTGCGGCTGTTCGCGCCGCAAATTCTGGGCATCACCCCCAACTTTGTCATTGGCATGTACTGCCTGGCCATTTGCCTGCTGCGCCCCGGAATCAAGGAGACGCTGGGCATCGGCCTGGTGGCCGCCGCCGTCTGCCAGGTCACCACCAAGTCGCTCATCCCCTACCTCAATTTCCTCAGTGAACCGGTGGGCATACTGGTAGCCTATGCTGTGGTACGCGCTCCATTCGAGCCAGCCCTGAAAGGGTATACTTTCAAGCCGGCCCTGGCCACTCTGCTGGGCACCCTGGCCAGCGGCCTGACCTACATCAGCATTTTCAAGACGGCCATCCTGTTTGTGGAAGTCAAGAAAAACCCCACTTTTTCCTACCTGCTGCTGGTGGTACTGGTCACCGCCGCAGCCAACACTGTACTGGCCCAGGCCCTGTACCAGCCGCTGCTGACCGCTCTGGGCCGCGGCAGCCGGCCCGAACACCCGGCGGCATAAGCCTGCATCACTACAATACGCTGTGGCCGTCCCGGCCACAGGGAAGGAGAAACGGGTGTGAATCCACTGTTGAAAGTAGAGAAACTTTCCTTCAGCTACCCGGGGGCTTCCGCCCCTGCACTGCGCAGTATTGATCTGCAGGTAGAGGAAGGCGAACTGGTAGGCATTGCCGGCCCCTGCGGAGCGGGCAAAAGTACCCTGCTGCAGTGCCTGGCTGGCATCATACCACGGCACCGTTCGGGTATTTATAGCGGTACAGTGCGGGTAGCGGATCAAGGCGTGGCCGGTCTGGACCGCCGGACGGCCGCCCGCACCGTGGGCATTGTGCTGCAGGATCCGGAAGCCCAGCTGGTGGCTCCGGTAGTGGAGGAGGAAATCGCCTTTGGCCTGGAAAACCTGGGCCTGCCCGCTGCACAAGTCGACCGGCGCATTACCGAAGCACTGCAGGCCACGGGCATTGACCACCTGCGCCATTGCGCCACTTCTCGTCTGTCCGGCGGACAGAAGCAGCGGGTGATCATCGCCGCGGTGCTGGCCATGCGCCCCCGCCTGCTGCTGCTGGATGAACCCACCGCCGAGCTGGATCCCCGAGGCAGCCGCATGGTTTGGGAAACCCTGCACCACCTGGTTACTGCCCACAACATGACCGTCCTGGTGGTGGAGCAAAAAATCGGTCTGCTGGCCGAGTACTGTTCCCGGCTGGTACTGATGGAGCAGGGCCGAATAATTCTGGACGGCCGAACGCGTACTGTTCTGGCGCAGCAAGAGAGCATTAACCGTGCCGGTTGCGACTGCCCGCCGGTGAGCGAACTGGCCCGGCTGCTGCAGGAAAAAGGCCTGTACCGGGGGGATTTGCCCGTTACAGTAGAAGAAGCATACTCCATGGTCCAGCAGATAATTAAGGTAATTACAGAAAATTTCCCTCCCGGCCTGACGGCCCGGGTAGCTGCGGGGGGTGGCAGACCTTGATCTGGCTGGAAAAGGTTTGTTTTCAATATCCCGATGGCCCCCCTGTACTGCAAGACATCACCCTGCACATTGGATCAGGTGAATTTGTCGCCCTGCTGGGAGCCAACGGCAGCGGCAAAACCACCCTGCTCAAACTGCTCAACGGCCTGCTGCGGCCGGTTTCCGGGCGGGTGGTAATTGACGGTCTGGATACCGCTCAAAGCCGCACCAGCCAGCTGGCCCGCCGGGTGGGGTTTCTCTTTCAAAATCCCGATCACCAGATATTTTGCTCCACTGTATATGAAGAAATCGCTTTCGGGCTGAAAAATACCGGCCATCCCACACCGGCCATTCCGGCCCTGGTCCGGGAAGCGGCCCGCCAGGTGGGCCTGGAACACCTGCTATCCGCATCTCCCTGCACCCTGAGCAAAAGCCAGCGCCAGCAGGTAGCCCTGGCCAGTGTGCTGGCTCTGGGTACACCGATTCTGGTGCTGGATGAGCCCACCACGGGTCAGGCCCACCGCACCGGCCGGGCCATCCTGGAACTGATCCGGCAAATGCACCGGGCAGGCCGGACCATCATCATGGTTACCCATGATCTGGAACTGGCCCTTATGTATGCCCAGCGCTCCATTGTGCTGCAAAACGGCCGGGTTACCGCCGACGGACCGACCCGCGCCATTATGAGTCAGAGGGAGGTTTTACTGGCAGCCGGTCTAGAACAGCCCCAGATCTGTCAGCTGGCCAGCCTGCTGCAGAAGGACTTTCCCGCCTGGAGCGCCCTGCACCGGGCCGCCACGCCGTCCGAAATGCTCGGAGCCATACTGCACATCCGGGGAGGTGAGCGCAGTGGCCGCTCTGCTTGAATACACCCACCGGGACTCCTTCCTGCATCATTTGCACCCGGCCACCAAACTGCTCTGGAGCATAGCTGTGCTGGTGCTGAGTTTTCTAACCGACCGGCCGCTGTGGATCCTGGCCCTGCTGCTGGGCAATTTGCTGCTGGCGGCAGCCGGAGGGGTGCTCAAACGTATGCTGCCCGTCCTGCGCAGCCTGGCCATATTTGCCGCCATCCTGGTTTTAATGCAGGTCTTCCTGATCGATGAAGGGAAAACGCTTTTCTACCTTTTCCCGGCCTTTGGCGCAGGCCGGATTACCGACACCGGACTGCAGCTCAGCACCCTGGCCGCCCTGCGCATGCTGGCCACGGTCTCCACCATACCGTTACTGCTTTTGACCACCCGCATGACCGATCTGGCCGCTGTACTGGTGGAGAAATGTCGCATCCCCTATTCTTACGCCTTTATGTTTCTCACCGCCCTGCGCCTGATTCCCACCCTGCTGGACCGAATGGAACAGGTACTGCAGGCCCAGGCCGCCCGGGGCTACCGTACCGACACGAAAAATCTACTGCGCCGGATACTCCTGATCCTGCCCCTGGCCATCCCGCTGCTGGTATCCACCGTGCAGAAAATTGAACAGACCGCCCTTTCCATGGAAATGCGCGGCTTCGCCAGCGGCCCGCGCCGCAGTTACCGGGAAATAAAAATGCAGCCCGCTGACTTTATATGTGCAGGGCTGCTCATGCTAGCCGTGTCAATCAGTATAATTGTCCAATTAATTTAAGAAAGCGCGCTCTAAGGTTTAATATAGGCATAGCCTGCCGCCTGTTTTTGTACCAGTTCGGCAACACCGGCCGGTACCACCTGGACAAAAGGAGGCAGGGCACTGTTTTCCAGCGCGTGCTCTTTAAGGGCATTGCGACAGGCCTTAAATACCACCCCGCGCTCGGCCAGCTGAACCATTTGTCCCAACTCTTCACCGTCCATGAAATAGCCGGTCACTGCCGCCGCGTTGGCCACCACTTCCACCTGCGCGGCGGCATCTCCCACTTCCCGCAAAAAGTTAGTAATGTTTTTTAAAGCCCGGGGCCATAACTGGCCATCCGACACATGAAATACTACCCGCCATTTTTCCACCGGCATATCACCCCCTTCCAGAAATTCGGTCATTTTCCATCTAGAATATTGCGGGCCAATTGACGTAATTCCTGCAATTTTTCCCTGGCCAGCGGACTCACTCCCGGCAAAGCATACTCCCGGCCAATATAACCGTACTTGGGTTCACCTAACCGGTGGTAACCCAGCAACTCATACTCCACTCCGGGCAGCTGTTTGACCAGCCTGGCAATAGCTGTAATATCATCGGGCGTATCATTAAAGCCAGGAACCACCGGCGTGCGCACAGTAATGGGCAAAGCCGGAAACCTTTCCCGCAGGCCAAATAAATTGGCAATGATTCGTTCATTATCAACACCAGTATACTGTTTATGCTTTTCTTTATCCAAACATTTTATGTCATAAAAAATACTATCCAGGTAACCGGCCACAGCCAGCAAGTCATCCCCAACAGCATAGCCGCTGGTTTCCAAGGTGGTATTAATGCGCCGCCGGCGGGCCTCCCGCAACAGCTCTTCTAAAAAGCGAGGCTGCGCTAAAGGCTCTCCGCCGCTTACCGTCAGGCCACCTGCCGAACGAGAATAAAAAATACCATCTTTTTCTACAATATCCAAAACTTCCCCTGCACTCATCAGACGACCGAAAACGCTTAAAGCGCGGGACGGACAAACATCAATGCAGCGCAGACAAACCTGGCACTGGCCCCGATCAATGCTTATCTTACCTTCTGTACCGCTCTGCAAAGCCCCCGCAGGACATACCGCCAGACAGAGCCCACATTGCTCCAGGCCAATACACTTATTGCTATTATAAGCCAGCTCGGGCAGCGCAGACTGGGACTCGGGATTGCTGCACCACTGACAGCGCAAAGGACATCCCTTCAAAAAAACAATAGTGCGAATCCCGGGGCCATCATGCACTGAATAGTGCTGGATATTAAAAACATATCCCCGGTTTTTCTCCCCCCCGGAACTTTCCCACTGGCTTCTTTCATCCGGCATAACCATTCCCCCCAATATAATCAAGGGGGGTAAACTACGCCCCCAGGCGGAGTTTACCCCGAACACCAGGTTAGATGGTATCGTGATCGGTTCTGGCGATGATATCATCCTGCAGATCGGGGGAAAGATCGACAAAATAAGCACTGTATCCGGCCACCCGCACAATCAAGCCGCGGTATTTATCGGGATCCTTCTTGGCTGCCAGTAGCGTTTCTTTATTGATCACGTTAAACTGAATATGCCAGAGCCTTAAATCACACCAGGTTTTAATAAAGGACACCAGCTTGCGCGTCCCTTCCTCACCGGCCACACAGGAAGGAGTAAGCTTGATATTCAATAGGCGCGAAGCCCGCTCCCGATAACCATAGTTTTTGGAGTGTAAGTTGGACAGCAGCACCGCTGTAGGGCCATTGATATCAGCGCCATGGGAAGCCGAAGAACCGTCGGACAGGGGCGTCCAGGCCTTGCGACCGTTGGGAGTTGCGCTGACCACTTTACCGAAGGGCACGTGGGAGGTAAAGGGTACCAGACGCAAATCCAGGTGAACACCCAGTTCCTTAGAATATTTGCGGGTAAACTCCAGCGCTGCCCGATCCACTTCCCGGGCAATCTCATCGGGATAGGAATCATTATTGCCATATTTGGGAGCATTGAGCAACATTTGCCGGATGGCTTCCTTGCCCTCGAAGTTTGATTCTAAAGCGGCCAGCAGTTCGGCCATGGTCAACCGTTTTTCTTCAAAGACCAGTTTCTTAATGGCAGCCAGAGAATCCACCACGGTGGCATAACCAATCAGTTCAAAATAGCCCAGATCAATACCCTCTTCGATTACAGGCGTATGCAGATCCTTGCAATATTTCATGCACAGATCATGCATGGCCGACAGCAAAGGGGCTGCAAAGTGCTTATGCCGCAGATTGTTGATAATGTATTGCTGAATAAAGGCATGTTTTAAGAAGTTGGTTTGCTGAGCCAGGTAAGCCTGCCAGAATTCTTCCCAGGTTTGGAACTGGCAGGGATCTCCCGTAACTAAACCCAATTGCTCTTCACCATACTTCTTCATCCGGCCGTTGTACAGGGTCATCTCCACTGCTGCGGCAAAATTGATATAAGCGCAACCGCTGGTAAAAGTATCCCGGTTGGGCATCCGGCACTCCGAACAACCGGAAACCGCATAATCAAAAGCTTCTTCAAAACGAGCACCCTTGGCCAGCAACAGAGGAATAACCTCTTCATCATTGATCAGTTTGGGAAAACCGGAACCTTCCTTGATGGTTTCCGCCACTTCATACAGATACCTTTCTGGCGAACGGGCATTAATGCGGGCCGCCAGGTCGGGATAGTTGAGCGGAAACTGCTGCTTGGATTTTAAAAAGAGATAGGTCAGTTCGTTGGTGGCATCCCGACCATCGGGAGTCTGACCGCCAACAGTGACAGCTTCCCAGTGGGCATACCCTTCATTAAAGGCACCGCCGGTAGGCGAAATGTACAGGTCAATAAACTGGGCCATGGCCACCCACATGCATTCCAGCAATTCCATAGCCTTTTCTTCGGTTATCCGCCCGGCCGCCAGATCCTGCTTATAATAGGGATAGAAATACTGGTCCATCCGGCCGTTGGAGATAATTGTGCCGGTTTTTTGTTCCATGCGCGAGAACATCTGGGTAAACCACTGCGATTGTACCGCTTCGTGGAAGGTACGCGCCGGATTTTCCGGCACCCATGCGCATATGGCAGCAATTTGCTCCAGTTCCCGCCGGCGCACCGGATCGCTTTCCCGGGCCGCTTTTTCCGCCGCCAGGTGGGCATGCCTTTTGGCCCAGGTTACAATGGCCTCACAGACAATCACAATGGCTTCCAGGAAGGGTTTTTTCTCCATATTGTCCACCGGGCTTAAAGGATCCAGCTGCGCCAGCCTCTGCAGCGCTTCTTCCTTGATTCCTTTGAAGCCCCGCTTGAGCACTTTTTCAAAGTCGGGCACCCACTGGATGGAGGAGCGGAAAGAAGCGGTTTCATTGACTATAAAGCGCGACTTGAGCGGATCGGCCGGATCATAGGTCAATTTAAGCGTATCGGCAGGCAAGGAGATAGCCAGGTCTTCGTGGAAGGTTTTGCCTTTCCAGTACGGTGCTATCTCATTGATAATATAATCGGCGTCGGCCTGGGTAATGTTAAATGGCGATTCCACCCGGTTGGGCAGTTCCTTAACCGCCAGATCCAGAAAATCGCCATCCAGCTCGGGATATAAAATCCCGTACCGCCCCTGGGCACCGGCCCGCCCCACCAGCAGCTGGTGGTCATCGATATAGACCGTGATGTTTTCGGCAATGTGGCGCAAAGCTTTGGCCCAGCGCAAAATCAGGGGCTGACCTTCGGTCTGTTTGAAAGATTCGGTGAAATACTTGGCCCGCTCAATGTCAATGATCGGGCGCTGACCCTGAAAGCTTTCCAGAATCTTATAGATTCTCTCCCGACCCTTTTTAAAGTCATCTTTACCCAGCATTTCCTCATGAACCCTTTGCTCATGGGGAGAAAGTACAGTACAACAGCTGGTGCAGGTGCTCATAACCTTAGCGCCTCCTCAAAAATAATTTAGGATAAATTTGATTTAAATAACCCACATTGCTAATTAAAACTTGCTACTGCCTCACCGTAGAGGCAAAAGTTTATCAAAAAAGCGCCAGTGAAAATTTATTACTTAACCAGATTGGTCAGCCAGAGGGAGATGGCCGGCACATAAGTGACCAGGAGCAGCACCAGGATCATGGCCAGCAACTGGGGCAGGGCCACTTTGGACAGCTGTTCTATCTTCAGTTTGGCTACACCGCTGGCCACAAACAGGTTTACACCTACGGGCGGAGTGACAAAACCTATGGCCAGGTTGACCACCATAATCACCCCGAAATGCACCGGATCCACACCCACCTGGGTCACCACGGGCAGCAGGATGGGAGTTAAAATCACAATGGCCGCCAGCGCCTCCATAAATGTTCCCACCCAGAGCAACAACAGGTTGATCATGAGCAAGATCATGATTTTGCTGCTGGTGATGCCCAGGATCAATTCGGCAATCCGGTTGGGCACCTGCTCAATGGTCATGATATTGCCAAAGATGGTCGCCATGGCCATAAGCACAATTACCACGGCCGATGTGCTGCAGGCCTCCATAAAGCAGGCCGTGATGTTCTTCAAATTAATTTCTTTGTAAACAAACACTCCCACAATCAGGCCATAGAAAGCAGCCACCGCCGCTGCCTCGGTGGGCGTCATGAGCCCTCCGTAAATGCCGCCCAGAATAATCAACGGCACCAGCAAAGCCCATTTAGCCTCCCAGAAAGCCCGGCCAAAGGTGCGCCAGGTGCGCGGGCGCTCCTCCCCCCGCCAGCCCCGCCGGCGCGAAGTGTAATAACTTACCGCCATTAAGACCAGGCCGGTTAAAATCCCCGGCACCACGCCGCCCAAAAACAGCTTGCCTATCGACACTTGAGCGGAAACCCCGTAAACCACAAAGGGGTTGCTGGGGGGGATCATCACCCCGATGGCTCCGGCACAGGCCACCACCGCAGCCGCAAAATATTTGTCATAACCCCGCTCCACCATGGCCGGAATGGTCAGGGCACCAATGGCCGCCACCGTAGCCGGCCCGGAACCGCTGATGGCCGCAAAAAACATGCAGGTAGCAATTGTGGCCAGCGCCATGCCGCCGTAAAGCGAACCCAGCATTTCATCGGCCAGGGCAAAAAGCCGCCGGGACAGGCCGCCCGCCCCCATAAACACGCCGGCCGCCACAAAGAAAGGAATGGCCATAATGGGAAAACTGTCTATAGATGTAAAGCAAATCTGGGCCACATATTCCACCGGCAGAGTGCCCGTCCCCACAATGGTCACCAGGGCGGAAAGCCCCAGGGCGATAGCAATGGGCACTCCCAGCACCAAAAAGATGACAAAGTAACCAAATAGCCAGACCAGGGTATCCAGCTGCCAGGTAAACACCGGTACAGCCAGCACCAGGCAAGCCGCCAGACCAATCAGGGTATCCTTTACTCCACAGACCATAGCCTGGCGTACCAGATCCTGTCCTACCCGCAGGGCCATCAGACCAAAGCCCAGCGGCAAAATGAGATAAGGAATGAAGAAGGGGATTTGCAAGGCCGGTGTAGTCTGGGGCATGGCCAGTTGCATTTGCAGGTGGCCAATACCCATCACCAGTACCGCAGACGCCAGCACCAGAAAACACACATCCACAACGATCCAGGATATTTGCTGCCAGCGTGCCGGCAAACGGTCATAAACAATGTCCACCCGGATATTGCTGCGTTTCTTAATGGCTAGAGGAATAGCCAGGTAAGAAATCCAGACAAAGATGTACCGGGCCAGTTCCTCGGTCCAGGTGGCCCCACCACTGGCCCCCAGATAATGGGTGGCCAGATAACGATAAAAGGTTTGGAAGGTGATAATCAGAATGATGGCCAGAAGACCGATAAACAATATCGGCTTTTCCAGATGCTCATCCAACCAGGCCAGCGTCCTGCGCCAGTATGGTGGAGCCCCATCGGCCCCCGGACGCGCCATTACCGACTCGTTTGGCATGGGCATAACCCTCTCTAGCAAGTTAGTGTAGGAGGAGCGGGAGCACATCCCGCTCCTCGTTTTTAAAACAACCTACTCTTGTGCCTTCACAACCAGATCGATTAAATCCTGACCGATCTTGTCATTAAACTCATCCCAAACCGGTTTGGTCAGTTTTTTCATCTCCTCCAGTTCGGCCGATGTCATATCATGTACCTTGATGCCTGCATCAATGAATTTCTGTTTGGCCTTTTGTTCCAGATCAAATGAAATCTGTCTTTCATACTGCAGAGCTTCCTTGCCCGCTTCCAGCAAGATATCCTGTACATCCTTGGGCAGATTATCAAAGTATTGTTTGTTAATCATTAAAATATGCATACTGTAGTTGTGGGCGGAAGTCATGGCATACTTGAGCACCTCGTGGTGCTTGGCATCATAAAGCAGACCGAATGTATTGCCCTCAGCGTCCACAGTGCCCTGCTGCAGGGCGGTATATGTTTCTCCCCAGGCGATGGGCGCAGGGTTCATGCCCAGAGCCTTGGCCACCGCCACCTCCACCGGCGAGTTGGTGGTGCGCACCTTAAGGCCCTTTAAATCGGCCGCATTCTTGATTTCCTTTTTGGTGCTGACAAAATTGCGATAGCCATATTCACTAAACATGATGGGCTTTAAACCAATGGCTTCTGAATCTTTAATAAAATATTGGCCCAGTTCCCCCTCATCCAGCGCCTTGTACAATTTTTGCTGTTTATCCGGCGATATGATGTAAGGCAGGTCAAACACCATCCATTTGGGTGAAAAACTGGCCATATTGGGTGAAGAACTGGAAGCCATTTCTAA
This sequence comes from Desulfurispora sp., assembly GCF_052744395.1. Classification (NCBI taxonomy): domain Bacteria; kingdom Bacillati; phylum Bacillota; class Clostridia; order Eubacteriales; family Desulfurisporaceae; genus Desulfurispora; species Desulfurispora sp. The sequence goes on from NZ_JBRAJI010000013.1 coordinate 48,379, forward strand.
AGTGCCCTTTTGCACAGCCTCCATGGTCACCCGGTCACTGCCCAGCACAGTGTTGCCATAAAGCTGAATCTTCACTTTACCATTGGACTTTTGCTCCACCAGCTCTTTGAACTTTTCATAACCCAGGGTCACATTATTGCCCGGGGCCATGGGATGAGCCAAACGAATGGTGATGGCCTTGCCATCCCCCGCCGCCGGCTTGCTTTCTCCCTCCCCGTTTTTCGCTCCACCGCCACAGCCGGTCAACACCAGGGTAGACAGAGCCATTACCGCCAGCACACCTTTAAACCAGCGCTTTGCACCAAACATTTTCTCTACCTCCGATTCCTTTCTTAGTTTAAAATACCCAATGGAATTGCTGGCCGTATACCTGAATGCATCACCTTCTTTCAACATCAGATGTTTCCAAATCTCTACTCACCTTTTCGCAAAGGCTGTGCCAGCTCAATAAAAGGCTGATCTACTTCTCCTCTACCTATTCGCACCAAAATAAACCTGTGCACACTTGCACAAGTTCAGCCGGTCCTTGTCATCCAGACGACACTTTTGATGTGTTTAAAAACTTGTCCAGGACCACCGGCCATGTTATCATTGCATTACTGCAACACATGTGCAGAAATACAACTTCCCGCTCCCGAGGAAGACCTCCCACACCGGGACACGAATTTACACCCATTCTGTCGAAAATCATGCTAAAATTAAAATACTGAATATATCTTTTTAATGCCTGGGGGGCTGTTTGTGACACATACCACCGAGCAACAGCGTGCGCTGAGCTATTTTTATAAAATATTGGACCTTTTTTCCGACGGGGTATACATCACCAATTCCCAGGGCGAAACCGTCTGGGTTAACAGCGCCTACGAAAAAATGACCGGATTAAAAAGGGAGGAACTCATAGGGCGCCTGGTCACCGACTTAAAAAAAGAAGGGGTTTTTGATATTGCCCTCAACCCCATTATTGTAAAAACCGGCAAGCCCCATACGGCGGTGCAGCTTTTTAAGTCCAGCCGCAAGCTGGTGCTGAACGGCTACCCCATTTTCAATCCCGCCGGCCAGGTAACCTTTGTGGTCACCTATGTCCGGGACATCACCGTACTTTCTCAGTTAAAAGAGCAAATAGCCTCCCAGGCCGAACTGATTGAAAAGTATCACCTGGAAGCAAGTTTTTTACGCCACAAAACCCTGAATGGCGAAGAAGTCATTGTCAAAAGCCCGCGCATGCTCAAGCTCATAGAGCTGCTCCAACGCATCGCCTCCACCGACACCACGGTTTTACTGCTGGGCGAAACAGGCGTGGGCAAAGATATACTGGCCCGCAAAATCCATCTGCACAGCCAGCGCGGCGAAGGACCCTTTTTTAAAGTCAACTGCGCCGCCATCCCGGAAAATCTGCTGGAATCCGAGCTTTTCGGCTACGACCCGGGAGCTTTTTCCGGTGCCAGCCACAAAGGCAAGCCCGGCTATTTTGAAATGGCCGATGGCGGCACGCTGTTCTTGGACGAGATCGGCGAACTGCCTCTATCCATGCAGGCCAAACTGTTACGCGTTCTGCAGGACCAGGAAGTTATGCGCGTAGGATCCACCCGGGTACGCAAAGTAGATGTCCGCTTTATTGCCGCCACCAACCGAAATCTGGAACAGGCAGTAAAGGAAGGCACCTTCCGCAGCGACCTGTATTACCGGCTGCGGGTGGCCGTGCTGGAAATTCCTCCCCTGCGCGAACGCCGGGAAGAAATCCTGCCTTTAATTAACTACTTCCTCAGCAAATATAATACCAAATATAAAAAATGCCTGTATTTATCCCCGGAAGTGGAAAATATTTTACTCGAATATCGCTGGCCGGGTAATGTAAGGGAACTGGAAAACCTTATCCAGAGCCTGGTGGTAACCCAGGAAAAAGAAGAACTATCCCCTGCCGATTTGCCCGGCTACATTTTAAATACTGATGAATTACGAGAAAAACTGCTGGCTGCCACCGGCCACGAACAGGAAAACCGCTCCCTGCACCAAATAATGGATGTTTTTGAGAAAGCCCTGTTACAGAAGGCCCTGCAAACCCACGGCAGCCTAACAGCCATTGCCAAAAACCTCCAGGTAGACCGTTCCACTGTGTTCCGGAAATTAAAAAAACACGGCTTGCTATAAAACCCCTTTTGTTGCAAATTTACAAGGGCCGGGTGTGCAGTTTTGCAATATCCGGCCCGCCTGTTTTGGTCAACAACCGGACATTTTTGTTCCTGCTCGTATTGCAACATTTCAACAAGAGCCCTCTTCATCCCCCGGGCAAAAATTTCTCCCTACCTAATCCTTCCCCAGTGGTATCAAAATTGCGTAACACACCTGCCACAAAATTACCCCCAAATTTAAAAACCAATAACAACTTGGAGGAGGCGATAAAAGACGCAATCGGCCCGGTTTTTTACCTTTTCCCCCGCCCCTAAAATTATCAGCGGCCGGGATGCCCGCAAAGTGCTGGGACATGAATTTAAAAAGATGGGCTGCCGCGTTGTACTGGTATGCACGGAAAAGTGTATCCTGAACAACGGACTTTTACTGGATATTCTGGATGCCCTGAGCCGTGAAAACATGGCTTTTGATGTGTTTGAGGATATTGGTCCTGAGCCCGATATCCGGCTGGTGGAGGAAGGATTAAAGGTATTTCGCAACGACCAGTGCGATGCCCTGCTGGCCGTAGGCAGCAGCAATGTACTAAGCACGGCCAGAGCTATCAGTGCCATGCATGCCCGTTCTTTATTATTGGAATCCCTGCCAGAATGGAAAAAAAGCTATCACCAACCACCGGTGGTAGCGGTACCCACATACGCCGGTACCGGACTGGAACAAACCTTACCGGATCTTCTGGGCACTACTCCCCAGGAGCAAGCACCTTTAACGTCATCCCCATCCATTACCGTGCTGGATCCTGTAATGCTCCAAAATTTACCACAGGAGAGAGCGGCCTGGGGTGGACTGATAACTTTAACCCACGCCATCGAAGGTTACCTGTCCACCAACAGTTTTGAACTAAGCGATCTCTTTAATCTCGAGGCAATCCGCCAGATAGCCCGTTATCTGCGCCGCTTTGTGGCCAGCAGACAAAACCTGGCTGCTGCTGAAGCTATCCTGAATGCTTCACTCTATACTACTCTGGGTTCAACCAACTCCGGGCTGGGCGCTATCAGTGCCCTGGCCTGTACCCTGGCCACAGAACCAGGAATTAACTATGAACAGGCATGTCTGACACTGCTGCTACCTGTGCTGGAATTCAATGCAACGGCCTGTCCGGAAAAAATGGTGCATATTGCCAGCTGCTTCGGTCAGCCGGTGCACAAACTGCCCGAACACCGGGCAGCCCGTCTGGCCATCCTGGCCATTCGGGAGTTGATTAGAGATCTGCCACTGAACAGGCCTATATGTATCAGTCAGAGCTTTACCCGGGATGCCATCAGAAAGCTGGCTACTACCGCTATACAACACCGTAATATGCTCACCAACCCCCGGGAAGTTACCCTGGCCGATGCTATTAAACTTTACAATCAAGCATTAACCATCTAAAGGGGTGCTGTAATGAAAGTAATTGATTTCCGTTTCCGGCCCCACACCCCGGATGTCCTGGCCATTGCTCAGAGCAAAATGTTCAAAGCCCTGTGTGAATCCATCAATTTTTCCACAGAAACCCAGGATCTGGATGAAATTGTGGCTGATTTGGACAAGCACGGCGTAGAGAAAGCGGTCATTCTGGGCCGTGATGCTGAAACCACCTATCAGTGGAAGGGCAGCAACGATGGTGTGGCCAACTTTGTAAGGGCATATCCAGAAAAATTTATCGGTTTTGCCGGTCTTGACCCTCATAAAGGCATGGCCGCAGTGGAAGAGCTGAAAAGATCTTATTACGACCTAGGTCTTAAGGGGGCCTCCATCGACCCTTATCTGGCCCAGATTTATGTGCACGATGCCAAATACTACCCCATCTATGCCAAATGCTGTGAATTAAATATTCCCATTGTTATTACTACCGGGCCGGCTTCTTTTGTACCCAGTGCGGTGATCGACCATGTGGCCCCACGCTACATTGACTATGTAGCCCGGGATTTCCCCGAGCTAACCATTGTGGTCAGTCATGGTTGTTATCCCTGGGTTAATGAAATGATCATGGTGGCGCAACGCAACCCCAACGTTTACTTTGACATTTCTGAATACGAGTTTTTCCCTCAGTCCGAGGCCTATGTGCAAGCTGCCAATACCATTATCAGCGACAAACTCCTGTACGCCAGTGCCCACCCCTTTGTTAATTTCAAACAGGCACTGCAGAATTACGCCAAATTACCTTTTACCGACGAGGTGCGGCAAAAGGTGATGTACCAGAATGCCGCCCGCATCCTTAAACTGGACACGGAACAAAGCCCGGTCCGGACCAGCATAACCACTATCACCGAAACTGGAAACAACCTTTCCTCCCGGCAGAAGCAAAAAAGGCAACAAGAACAGGAGCAACAGCACCTGCGCCACATCCTGGCTTCTTTCTTGAGCAGCTAACAGGCTCCTTTAACGGTGCCTGAATAAATTATCAATCATTAAATCAGGAGGTAAGCAAAATGAGTATTTCCAACGCCCTGGGCATGATCGAAACCAAAGGTCTGGTAGCCGCCATTGAAGCAGCCGATGCCATGGTAAAAGCAGCCAATGTTACTCTAATTGGTAAAGAATACGCCGGCGGCGGTCTGGTGACCGTAATGGTGCGCGGCGACGTGGGCGCGGTCAAGGCGGCCACCGATGCCGGCGCGGCAGCGGCGCAGCGCATTGGCGATCTGGTTTCGGTACATGTCATTCCCCGGCCCCATGCTGATGTAGAAAACATCTTGCCCAAAATGGAAAAATAGCCCGGTGGACGAACCATGCTGCTGGGACGCGTAGTGGACAGCGTGTGGAGCACACGCAAAGACGAAACCCTGACGGGCATGAAATTTATGATTGTGCGGCTGATCGAGGACGCAGAAGAAAGCGGGGGCCGGCTGCTGGTGGCGGCCGACCCCATTGGAGCCGGCATAGGCGAGAAAGTGCTGGTGGTGCAGGGCAGCGCCGCCCGCCTATTGCCCGACCTGGTGAACAAGCCAGTGGATGCCGCCATAGCCGGAATAATCGACGAAGGAGAAAACCAATAGAGCCGGGAAGCCAGATAAAAGTAGGTGAAGAGATGGGCGAAGAACTAACCGGGGCCATCGCGCGGGCCGGCGTAGTGGGGGCCGGGGGAGCCGGCTTTCCCACCCACATCAAAATGGCCGCCCGGGCGGAAACAGTAATAGTCAACGGTGCCGAGTGCGAACCGCTCCTGCGCGTGGACCAGCAGATCATGAGCCAGCGCGCCCCGGACCTGTGGCGCACCTTAAAGACGCTGGTCAAAGCCACCGGTGCCGCCCGGGGCGTCATAGCCCTGAAAGCCAAATACACCAGTGCCGTAAATGAACTGCAAAAAGCCCTGGAAAGACAAAACAGGCAAAAAAACCTGGAACTGTTCATCCTGGAGGACTTTTATCCGGCCGGCGATGAGCATGTGCTGGTAAACTGTGTCACCGGTCGGGTCGTACCCGAAGCCGGTATCCCCATAAGCGTAGGCTGCATCGTCACCAACGTAGAAACCCTGCTCAACATTGCAGATGCGCTCAAAGGCCAGGCGGTAGTAGATACCTTTCTTACCATCACCGGCGCAGTAAAAAAACCACTCACCTGCCGGGTGCCTATCGGCACAGCCGTTCAGGACGTGCTGGCCCTGGCCGGCTGCCGGGACCTAGGCGGCAAAGCGGTCATTGAAGGCGGCCCCATGATGGGGCGGCTGTTGGGCAGCCTGCAGCAGCCGGTGACCAAGACCACCAAAGGACTGATCGTGCTGCCGGCCGATCACCCGCTGGTTGTACGCAAAACCCGCAGCATTGAAAAAGAAATTAAGCTGTCCCGGGTAGCCTGTGTGCAGTGCCAGCGCTGCAGCGATGTCTGCCCGCGGCGTCTTTTGGGCCACCGCTTAGAACCGCACAAGGTCATGCGTTCCCTGGCCTACCTTTTAAGCGATGCTGCGGCCGTCAAATCCAGTTTGCTCTGCTCTGAATGCGGTGCCTGCGAATATGCCTGTCCCATGGGCCTTTCGCCCCGGCGGGTGAACAGCCTGTTCAAACAGCAGCTTTTCGCCCAGGGCATCCGCTACAGCGGGGCGCTGCCGGAAAGCAAACCTATGCCCGAACAAGCCTACCGGCGCATACCGGTCAAAAGGCTGATCAGCTTTCTGGGACTGGAGCGGTATAACCTCGCCGCTCCCCTGGAGGAAGTGGAAATAAACCCCGCCCGGGTGGTCATACCGCTCAAACAGCACGCGGGAGTGCCCTGCCAGCCCCTGGTCAGTGCCGGCCAGGAAGTAAAGCGGGGACAGGCCATCGGCCAGGTGCCGGAAGGTGCCCTGGGAGCGGCTGTACATGCCAGCATCAGCGGGCGGGTAACCGAAATAACTGCCGCCCACATCACCATAGAAGCCTGGCCCGGGGGTGAAAACTAGTGAACGCCATCGGACTGGTAGAGTTTAACAGCATTGCCCGCGGCATTGCTGCGGCCGACATCATGGTCAAAACCGCGGCGGTAGAGCTCCTGGCCGCCAACCCCATCTGTCCGGGCAAATATATGGCCCTGGTAGGTGGTGATGTGGCCGCCGTCAGTGCCGCCGTAAAAGCCGGCGTGGCAGCGGGCGGTCAAGCCGTTGTAGACGATTTCGTCCTGCCCAATGTGCACCCGGCCGTTTTTCCGGCCATTACCGCCAGCAGCACTGTAGAGCAGCTGCAGGCGCTGGGGATCATCGAAACCTTTACTGTGGCCTCGCTGATCGTGGCCGCCGACCAGGCGGCCAAGGCCGCCGAAGTGGAGCTGATCGAGATCCGGCTGGCGGCGGGGCTGGGTGGCAAGTCCTACGTCACCCTGACCGGAGATGTAGCCGCCGTCAAAGCGGCCGTAGAAGCCGGCGCGGCCAAAGCTGCCGACCAGGGCCTCTTGATTGACCAGGTGGTCATTCCCTCGCCGGCCGGTATGCTCAAGAAAGCTGTCCTGTAGAGGATGTGTTGTCAATGAAAAAGCTGATCACCGCCGGCGATGTCCAGAAAGCGGCCGCCGCCGGGAAGAAAGAACTGGTCGTGGATAAAGACACCATCGTCACCCCGGCCGCCCGGGACAGCGCCCGGGAACTGGGCGTTGGCTTTGTAGAAAACCTCTCCGCCGCCTCCGGTGCTCCGCCGATGGCGCCATCTCCTGCACCGCCAGCTCCTGCCGCGGCTCTGCCGGCAGCCGGTGGGGCAGTGGCACTCGTGCCGGCTGCTGCTGCCGTTACTACTGCTGCAGGACAACCAGGCGGAGTGATTGAGCAGGTCTGCCGGCAGCTGGGGGGTGGCCTGGATGCCGCCCTGGTGGCCCGGGTGGTCCAGGAAGTGCTGGTGCAGCTGGGCCTGGGCGGAGCCAATAGCGGACCGCGCATTGAGCGCGACCCTTCCGGCATCCGGCTGGTGCACGGCCAGACTGTAGCGCTGGCCCCCTTTGACACCGGCAGGCCCGGGGACAAAGTGGCCCTGGCCGATTTGCTGCCAGTAAAAGAAAGTCCGCGCCTGGCCGCCGGATTCATGACCATGGAGAACACGGCCTTTGACTGGGAACTGAACTACGACGAGTACGACTACATCATTGAAGGTACCCTGCAAATCACCATCAACGGCCGGATCTACACCGGCCAGGCCGGCGACGTGTTCTACATCCCCCGTGGCAGTAAAATCACCTTTGGCTGCCCCGACCGGGTCAAATTCTTCTACGTCACCTACCCGGCCAACTGGCAGGAAATTTCTAGCTAGAAAACAGGAGGGCTGGGAATGCTGTTAGATTACGATCTTAGTTCCATCCAGGAAGCGCGGGACCTGGCCCGCAAAGCCCGGCAGGCCCAGAAAGCCTTTGCCGAATACAGCCAGGAAGAAGTGGATCGCATTGTCCAGGCCATGTCGGAAGCCGCGGTGCAAAACGCCGAGTGGCTGGCCCGCATGGCGGTGGATGAAACCAAATTCGGTGTCTTTGAAGACAAGGTTACCAAGAACCTTTTCGCCGCCCAGGGTGTGTATGAATACATCAAGGACATGAAAACCGCCGGGATCATCCGGGAGGACCGGGCCAGTAAAGTTGTAGAAATTGCCGCTCCGGTAGGCGTGATCATGGGCATAGTGCCCTCCACCAACCCCACCTCCACAGTGATCTACAAAAGCCTGATCAGCTTAAAAAGCCGCAATGCCATCGTTTTCTCCCCTCACCCCTCGGCGGCCCGCTGCACCTTTGCCGCCGCCCAGGTGCTGCATGAAGCAGCGGTAAAAGCCGGGGCGCCGGAAGGCATCATTGGTTGCCTGAGCAAGGTGACCATGCAAGCCACCAATGAATTGATGAAGAGCAATGACATCGACCTGATCCTGGCCACGGGCGGCTCGGCCATGGTCAAAGCGGCCTACAGCTCGGGCAAGCCGGCCTACGGTGTGGGGCCGGGCAACGTGCCCGCCTTTATTGAGGCCTCGGCCGACATTGCCTACGCGGTCAGCTGCATTATCGCCAGCAAGACCTTTGACAACGGTACCATCTGCGCCAGCGAGCAGGCCATAGTGGTAGAAGAAAGCATTAAAGAGCAAGTGGTCGCTGAATTTAAGCGTCAGGGCGGCTATTTTATGAATGCCGAAGAAACCGCCAGAGTATGCCGTATTCTCTTTACCCCCCGGGGCATGAATCCGGCCGTGGTGGGCAAAAGTGCCCGGGTGGTAGCCCAGATGGCCGGCATCACCATTCCCGAGGGCACCAAAGTGCTGATCGGCGAACAGGCCGGGGTGGGCAAAGAGTACCCCCTTTCGCATGAAAAGTTGACTTGTGTGCTGGGCTTTTATGTGGAAAAGGACTGGCACGCCGCCTGTGAGCGCTGCCTGGCCCTTTTGGAAGAAGAAGGCATCGGTCACACTCTGGTGATCCACTCCCGCAATGAAGCAGTGATCAGCGAATTCGCCCTGAAAAAGCCGGTTTTCCGCATCCTGGTCAACACCCCTTCCGCACTGGGCGGTGTGGGCTATACCACCGGTTTGGCCCCTTCCTTTACCCTGGGCTGCGGGACCTGGGGTGGCAGCAGCACCTCGGATAACGTTACGCCTTTGCACCTGCTCAACATCAAGCGCCTGGCCTACGGGATCAAGGAATATACCCCGTCCTGGAGCAAGGGCGGGCCAGCTGCCGCCTGCGCTACTGCCGCCCCGGCCCCGGCCCCGGCTCCGCAGGCCGGACAGGCCGCCCAGACCGCCGGGCCCACCATTGCTGTTACCGAGATTGAAAAGATAGTCCGCCAGGTGATGGCCAACCTGCAGATCAAGTAGGGCGGGAGTGGACTGGTTATGCTGCAAACAACAACTTGCACTCGGAAAACCTTTTCCATGAACGACCTGCCCCGGGATAAACAGACCGAACTGGTGGGGCTGATCACCCGCCTGGTGGTGCAGGAGCTGGTAAGCCGGGGGCAGCAGTTTGCCCCCGCCCCGGCTTCCGCTCTCCCGGCCACCTGCGCGGACGCGGTCGCCAGCACTGGCCACCGGGACAGCCACCCGGCGGAAGGAGGACAGGCCGTACTGGCCGTACCGGCTGCCGAACAGGACGCCTGGCTCATTCCCCTGGCCGTGTCCAACCGGCATGTGCACCTGGCGGAAGAGGAGCTCAGCGCCCTCTTCGGGCCGGGCTACCAGCTGCATAAAGAGCGTGACCTGTCTCAGCCCGGGCAGTACGCCTGCAAAGAAACCGTCACCCTGGTGGGGCCCAAAGGGGTGCTGGAAAAGGTGCGGGTACTGGGCCCGCTGCGCTCCCGCACCCAGGTGGAGATCTCTATCAGCGACTGCTTTAAGCTGGGTGTGCGGGCTCCCCTGCGCGACTCGGGGGATCTGGCCGGTTCGGCTCCCATTACCCTGGTGGGGCCGGCCGGAGCGGTGACCATTCCCGAAGGCTGCATCATTGCCGCCCGGCACATCCACATGTCGCCGGCCGATGCCCGCCGCTTCGGCGTCCAGGACAAAGATAAGGTCTATGTGCGGGCCCAAGGGCCCCGGGCGGTGACCTTCGCCGAGGTGCTGGTAAGGGTGCACGATTCTTTCCGGCTGGAAATGCATGTGGATATGGACGAGGCCAATGCAGTAGGTTTGCAAAACGGCGACCGGGTGGAAATTGTTCCACCACACCGTCTGGGGGAGAAAAAGGCTGTTGCCGGCTGTTAGCAAGTTTGCCGGTGCTTTCAGAACAATGCTAAAAAGGGGAGTTCGGCTCCCTTTTTTAGTTACCCGGAGAAAATGCCCCTGGAATATTCGGTCCGCCTGTATCAGGACAGAGTGAAAATTTATGGCAGCAGGAGAGATAAGCGTGCTCATTCTGGTTTTAAACTGTGGTAGTTCTTCGGTCAAGTACAAGCTATACAACATGGAAAATGAGTCGGTTCTTTTGAGCGGGCTGGCCGAACGGATTGGCCTTTCCGGCTCGCGCCTGGCGCAAAAGGTAGCCGGCCAGGAAAAGATCACCTGGGAAATGCGCCTTCCGGAGCACCGCACGGCTGTGGAGGCCATCTTAAGCCGCATGGGTGATGCCGGCCTGGGCATCAGTCCGGCAGATATTGGGGCGGTTGGTCACCGGGTGGTGCACGGCGGGGAGACCTTCTCCTCCTCCACTGTGGTGGATGACCATGTGCTGCAGAAACTGGAAGAGCTGAGCAGCCTGGCCCCGCTGCACAATCCCCCCAATGTGACCGGGATTAAAATCTGCCGCCAGCTTTTGCCCCGCGCCCGGCAGGTAGCGGTTTTTGATACGGCTTTTCACCAGACCATGCCCGAAAAAGCCTATATGTATGCTTTGCCCTATGAGTATTACCAAAAATATGCCCTGCGCAAGTATGGCTTTCACGGTACTTCCCACCGCTATGTGGCCGGACGGGCGGCAGAGATGCTGGGCCGGCCCCTGCAGGAGCTAAGGCTGATCACCTGTCACCTGGGCAACGGCTCCAGCCTGTGTGCGGTGCAGGGAGGCTGTTCGGTGGATACCACCATGGGCTTTACGCCGCTCTCCGGTTTGGTCATGGGCACGCGCTGCGGCGACATTGACCCGGCGGTGGTGGCGCTGCTGATGGAAAGAGAAGGCCTGACCGCCGCACAGGTCAGTGAGCTGATGAACAAGCGCAGCGGTGTGCTGGGCGTTTCCGGTCTGTCCAGCGATTTTCGGGATCTGGAGCAGGCAGCGGCCGCCGGCCATCAAAGGGCCCGGCTGGCCCTGGACATGTTTGTCTACAGTGTGCAGAAGTGGATTGGCGCTTTTGCTGTGGCCATGGGCGGGGTGGATGCTGTTGTGTTTACTGCCGGGATTGGGGAAAATTCGCCTTATATTCGCCGGCAGGTTCTGGCGGGGCTGGCCTGGCTGGGCCTGGAGCTGGACGAGCAGGCGGCCAGTGCCCGCGGCCGGGAGGCCTGTTTGACCACGCCAGCTTCCCGCGTGCAGGCGCTGGTAATCCCTACCGATGAGGAGCTGGTGATTGCCCG
>NZ_JBRAJI010000014.1:0-58674 GCF_052744395.1 Desulfurispora sp.
ATTACCGTTTAGAATAATTTTTTGTTTTATATATAGATGTTTTAAAAGATAATTATAATCACGTAACAGGTTTACAACATTTTTATTTGGCCTAAACTGACTGGCATAAAACAAATAATTAATTTCACTGCTATTTACAATAAAGTTAGCATATTCACGTTTAACAGATTTTAACAATGCTGTTCTAAAAAAATCATGACACAACTTACGCGTTGCCGAGTCACTATTTGTATCAAAAATAGAGATATTTATTACTTCGTCTAATCTGTTTACACCATGTGGAACAACAAATACATCATCCGGCTTTATATGATACCGCCTTACAAGTGTTTGCCACTTCACATATTGGCTGTAAGTTATATAGTACTTACCTCCCTTAATGGCTTTCTCTACTTGCCTAAAATTATTCAAAAATCGTTCCCCACCAATTGCAGCAAAACCCACAGGGAAATCACCCAGTACAACATCAGGCACACACATCAACCGTGGTGACGCAATTTCATTAAATTGCGGCCAAAAGGCTGCTGGACAGTACCAAGCCAGAATGTCTTTCCTTTTAGCTATTAAGCCAAGCAGAAGACTGGTCTCCCCTTCCGCCATGTAATGATACATTCGCACCACACTAGAGTCTAATTTAGGTTGAGACAATGCACGCATTAATCTCTCCCGTTGTTTCCTTACTTTTTCTCCTTTTAGGAAATGTTGAAGAATTTTTCTGACCAATAAAAAAATAACACGCCACAATATCCTAACCGATGAGAACATTATAATCAAAAACACAAAAGGCAAAAGGGGTACACCAAAAAGCATAAATATCATCCAGTGACGAATAGAAACCAACTTACCAATCAAGTAATCATAGAAAAGATGTTGAACACGTTTCAACTTCGACAACAGACGTGTGTACACACTTAATGAACCACGCCTTTGCCTGAACCAACGATAGCACTCATACATTCTGAGCAGTACCGGTTTGTGTCTGGGAGAAACAAATTCTATTTTTTCAATTTGAACACCCACTTCCAGGCAAAGCTCCCGCAGAATGTCTACCGTCCAACTCGGACAGGCTATAACAAAACCCACGTCCTTCCTGCCCTGGGCAGCCTTGAGGAATTCCGCCAGGTAACGTCCCAACCCTTCGGCACGCAGATCAACTGTTGGAGGGTAAGCCAGAAAAATACCATATTTTTTTAAAGGCATGTTTTAATTGCCTCCCAATAAGCAGGTGCCCAATTTTCCAGTGTTTGAGTAAATAATTTTTCTTTTTTCTGCTGCAGCAACACACGTAGTTTATTATGCATTATTTCCATCTCCTTAAGCTGTCGTCCCATATGATCTGGGTTGTGCGGATCCATCCAGCATAGATTCAGACCAAACTGGGCGCTAATTTCTCGCATAGCGGGATAATCGCTGGATAGAGCAGGCACACCGAGACTGGCCGCCTCCACAACGCTAAAAGTACCACTATCTATTAAACAAGGATGCCAGAGAAAAGCCGCCCCGGCAAGTTGGGCGCGATAGGCATTTTCAGAGAGCTCACCCTTTATCCTGATACAGCTTTGCAAAAACCTACTTTTTTCATAAATGCTTGATACTGATCGCAAATGGGGTAAATCACTGCGTAGTATCTCGTTTGATCCAAAACCCGATATGTGACACTTCAATCTTCCTCCGTACTTTTCATAATAAATTGCCAGCGCTTTAAAGGCATTAACGTGGTTCTTATGTAGTGCCAAATTAGTGGTCCAGAGAAAATACGCGTCTAAATTTTCATCACTTGGTAAAATAAAACTGCTTTCCTTATTCCAGATAGGAGCTAAGATAGGAACCTTAACCACTCTGTCCGCAGGTATACCAGCATATTGTATGGCGTCCTGCCTGGTAAATTCCGTTGTCACCAGGACTTTCTCAGCAGCATGAGCAACTTTAATAAACTGCTGATTTAAACCGCTGGGTAAACAAGGCACATAGCGCTGCAAATAATTGTAAACCATTAATACATAGGGGCGAACAGGCAGTAAACAGTGCTGCAACCTGTCCGATACCACAACCCAAAGATCGCAGTCATAAAACTGCATAATACCATCATCGGGGACTTGATATAAAAAATCTGTTAAAGGTATGTCAATGCCGGCATAGGCCATGGCCCGCCGGGCCTCCTGTGCATCCAAAATACGCCACCGGAAGGGTCTCCGCTGGATTGATGGCGGCAGGTCGGCAAAATCCTCTGATGTATATAGGGAAGGATCATCGAGGTGGGCAAATACCACATCGACTGGTTCACCAGCTTGTTTGCTCCCCAGTTCTATCTCCTCCGCCAACATTTTAGCGCCGCGCAAAGTACCACCCCTATAACCTATTGGGAGTATCACAGCAATGCGCGGCTTTCTATTACTGTGAGAAACTGCTTTGACGGAAGAGGAATTGTCAATACTCTTTAAGCTGTCCAAAACTTGTTTGAAATTTTCACGCCAGTAAGTAGCACATTTTTCAAAATTCATCGACTCCAACAGGCAAACCTGACTGCGGCGTACTTTCTCAATAAAATTCCAATCATCTTGCATAATGCGCCGGATTTTTCGGCGGGCTTCTTTGACAGATTTACAACGTCCGGGCAACTCTTTCCCACCCAGGCGGTCTAACATACCGCCTGCCATAAAAATTAAAGGCATGCCAAACTGAATTGCTTCAAAAGGATGATAGTGAATATGGTTTTGTTCTGTACTGTGATAGAACATTACGCGCAGCCTTTGCATATTTTGCTCGTGGATCTCTTTTGGAACAAATCCAATTACATTGTGGTCGTTTACCGGTACTGGCTGAGCACCGCCAATAACATATTCAAAACCGGAAAAGTTACGCTTAAAAGAATCGTATACTGCTCTGTAATACGGTGATGTACCTATTCTTGGACATACAAAAAAAATTTTCCTTTGCTCTCCCGTCCATTTTGCTCTAGATACCTCCGCCTGCTGCAAACCAACCGGTAAAAAACAAAATCGTTCAAATAAGATGCCGGTTTCGTTATCTCTTAAATGTTCATAATCCGCGCCAAACCAAAACCTGTTGTATATTTTTTGCAGTCTTAAAAATTCTCCTGTACTAAACCACTTTTTTAATAACTGTGTATATGAAAACCCTGCTGCCAACCCAAAGGCGCGCAAAATAATAACCCCGCGAAAGTTTCTTATTGTTGCTTTTATTTGTTGCGGAAAAAAACCAATAATAACAATATCAAAGTAATTATTAGCTATTTCCCATGCTTTAGCGCTGGGGTTTTCATACCAGTTCTCCTGATTCAATATCTGTAAACTATGGCTTGGAATAGTTAGAGTAGAATCGGTAGAATAATCTACACTGGCAGAAAGATTACCTTCATCATAAGGGAAATTCTTCGGTGTGAAGACCTCGTTTATTCCCAGGGCCGCGAGCTGACCAAGCTCAAATTTGCGTAAAGTGGTGTGGTTTAAAAGCCACATTACTCTGGTCTTGCCATCAACTGCCATCTACAAGCACCATCCCATTAATCCGCTGATACATTTGCACCGCAGAAGCAATATCCCCGTCATAGACTACTTCACCCCTGTGTAACACTACACCCCGCTGGCATAAGGACTGGAGTGCCCCAAAATCGTGGGAAGCCAAGATCAGTATTTGAGAGCTCTCCACCAGTTGCAAGATTCTTTTCTTTGCTTTGTCCATAAACCTGGCATCTCCAGCCCCTATCAACTCATCCAGCAATAAAATATCGCCGCTCACAACTGTTGAGATGGCAAAGGCCAACCGCACTTGCATGCCAGCAGAGTATGTTTTAATAGGATAATCAATAAACTCACCTAGATCAGCAAAAGAAATAATCTCATCCTGCAATTCTTTTATTTTACGGGGAGATAACCCCATCAACAATCCTCTGTACAAAATGTTTTCCCGGCCAGTAGCATCGGGCTCAAACCCCAAACTTAAATCAAACAAAGACCTTACTGTACCATCAACCTGACGCATCCCACTGGAAATAGGATAAAGGCCAGCCACCATTTTTAAAAAAGTGCTTTTGCCGGCGCCATTATGTCCTAGCAATCCTACCCGCTCACCGGCACCTATTTTCAAGTTAATGTTTTTTAGCGCATGCACATCCTGAATTACGGTACCCATTCTTCGCCGCTTCAATAAGCTTCCCAAAAGTGACTTCAACGATCGCTCCTTGAAAGCAACCGAATAATAATGCAGGTTAAGATTTTGCAGTAAAATATTAGGCGATTTCAAAGATAAAAAATCACCCTTTCCTCTGCCCTACTACCGATATATAGTGCTAATAAACTAAAAATAATCATTGTACTAAAGCAAAAATAATAGTTTTCTATAGTAGGCCATTCTCCACGCAGTAATGGGGCCCGGATTATTTCCAAAAGGTGATAAACTGGGTTATAATCAACCAGCACATCAAGGTTTCCATTCCTAAAAAGCTTATCTTCAAAGTAAATCGGAGAAACAAACCAGAGTGCCTGAAACACCAAACCCAGCGCGTGAGGCACATCGCGAAAGCGTACCCCAATGTAGGCGAGCATTGTAACTAATGGCCAAACTGTCAGCGCTACCAGCGGGTACAGAGAAAGCGCCGCCAACCAGCACCAGCCGAAATTCTGAGGCATTATAACAAGCACCCATATTACCAATCCTATGCTAGCAAGCATTAAGACAAATAAATTTGTTATTGTTGTTCGCAATGTGTATATAGCCAATGGATGCCTGCACTGCTTGATATATGCATCAGCCTGAACAAAAGCGAGAGAACCACCGATTGCTGTAGAAGTGACAAACTCCCAAAATATCATGCCGGATAAAACATAAGGCGCATATAATCTAATGTCAGTATTAAAAATCTTACTAAAAACAATCGATAAAAGAGCTGTCATACCTAGAGGTTGAATTATTGACCAAAGCATGCCTAAAAAAGAACGACGCCATCTGGCACGCAAGTCAGAAAGGGCTAGATGCATCCAGAAATATCTTGCAGCCCATATACCTTGCCAGTACTTTTTCATTGTAATATCGTTCCTTTCTTTACTCCTGGGGCTCAAAAACATGATAGCCATTTGCTTTACACAATAAACTCTTGCGAGCATCTTTTAAATCCTCTTCTACCATCATGCACACCAACTCTGTAAAACTAACTCTAGGTATCCATCCTAGTTTTTGCCTAGCCTTTGTAGCATCTCCCAACAAAAAATCCACCTCTGTAGGTCGGAAATAACGAGGGTCTACACGTACCAACACTTTTTTGGTGCAGATGTCAATACCAACCTCATCAATTCCTTCTCCCTGCCAGGCAATATTAATACCAACGTGCTCAAAAGCCTTTTCTACAAATTCCCGCACTGAATGTGTTTCACCTGTAGCAATCACATAATCATCAGGTTCATCTTGTTGCAATATCAACCACATAGCTTCGACGTAGTCCCCTGCAAAACCCCAGTCCCTCTTAGCATCTAGATTGCCCAAATAGAGAGTATCCTGTAGCCCTAGCTTAATCCGTGCTACAGCACGCGTAATTTTACGTGTTACAAATGTTTCGCCTCGCACAGGTGACTCATGATTAAATAAAATACCATTACATGCGAAAATATTATAAGCTTCCCTATAATTTACGGTTATCCAATAAGCATAAAGTTTTGCCGCTGCATAAGGGCTGCGTGGGTAAAATGGTGTGGTCTCCCTTTGAGGAACTTCCTGAACTTTGCCAAACAACTCACTTGTTGATGCTTGATAGAATTTTGTTTTTTCAGTTAATCCCAAAATACGAATTGCTTCCAAAAAACGCAATGTACCCAAAGCATCAGCATTAGCTGTGTACTCAGGGGTTTCAAATGATACTGCAACATGGCTTTGTGCTGCCAGGTTGTAAATTTCATCCGGCTCTACTTGTTGAATAATACGTATCAAGTTCGTAGAGTCTGTTAAATCGCCATAGTGCAAAAAAAACCGCAAATTTTCTTCATGAATGTCGCGGTGCAAATGATCTATGCGGTGAGTGTTAAACAAAGAACTTCTGCGCTTAATACCATGAACAATGTATCCCTTATTTAAGAGAAATTCGGCCAAATATGCGCCATCCTGACCTGTTATCCCTGTAATTAACGCGATTTTCTGCTTTTTATTATTTCTGTTCATATGTAATAACAACTCCTAAACTAATTAAACATCTTTTCTTATCAAATCAGCAGACTAAAATCAATCATGCATAGAATAAAAATCTTTAATCGCCTTAGCAACTAACTTGACATGTTCTCTCGTTAACCCTGGCCAACTTGGCAGGTTAATACCTCTACTCCCAAGGCTCTCAGCAACTGGATGACTCTGGTACTTTGCAGAATACATGGGCATTGTGTGAACGGGATAAAAAAGGGGGCGTGTTTCAACACCTCGCTTAGCCAAAAACATCCTAAGCTCATCTCTCAGCTCCGGTTTTTCCACTAATATAGAACACATCCAGTATGAGTGTATTACATCACCATTCTCACTGTGCATATTCACGGGAAGCCCTTTAAGTTCTTCTTTATACCAATTTGCTAGTTGTCTTTTCTTGGCTAAAAAATCCCTGGCCTGCTCCAGTTGAGCAAGTCCAATGGCAGCACATATATTTGTCATTCTATAGTTATAGGCAACCATATCGTGCCAATACTCCTTATAATTCACAACTCCCTGGTTTTTTAGACGCACAACACGGTCGTAAAGAATCTTGTTATTAGTTACTACCATTCCTCCCTCACCAGTAGTAATGGTCTTATTGCCGTAAAAGCTAAACGTGCTTATATCGCCAAATGTACCAACATGCCTGCCTTTATAGTAAGCACCAAAAGCTTCTGCACAATCTTCCACAATAAATAAGTCATAATCATTAGCTATTGAAGTAATCTCATCCATGTCACAAGGGTGACCATAAAGATGTACAACCATTATTGCCTTGGTTCGCGGTGTTAGATTTTTAAATATACTTTTGGGATCCATCTGCCAGGTAAGAGGATCAGAGTCAACAAAAACAGGCCTTGCGCCCACATGCACTATTGAGTTTACTGAGGCAACATAAGTTAAGGTGGGCACTATAACCTCATCATCTATTCCTATACCCAAAGCAAGAAGCGCTAAATGTATTGCTACCGTACCATTAGATACAGATGAAGCATATTGAGCGCCGGTAAAACGACAAAAGGCATCTTCAAACTCTTTTACATATTTGCCTTTAGATGATATCCAGTTTGATTTTATACAATCTGTTACGTATTCAAGTTCCCTGCCCGATAAACAGGGCTGGTAAACTGGAATTCGGCATGTATTCATATTACTTAATACACCACCTTTTAATAAATTTGACATTATTCTGCAAAACTCAATACGCCCCCTCCCTTTTGAGTGGCACGGGCAGTGTGCGAACAAGCAGCGTTATATCCATCCACAAGGACCAGTTGCGCACATACCAGGCTTCCAGGCGTATGCGTTCGGCAAACTTAAGCTTGTTGCGGCCGCTCACCTGCCACAGGCCGGTGATGCCAGGCGGGGTGAGCAAAATGGTATCCTGGTAACCGGTTAAATAGTCAGCTTCGGTAAGCAGATAGGGCCGGGGACCCACCAGGCTCATTTCGCCCCGCAGCACGTTGAAAAGCTGGGGCAATTCGTCCAAACTGGTCCTTCGCAAAAACCGCCCCACTCTGGTCACGCGCGGGTCGCTGCCTTTTATTTTGCGGTATTTTTCCCACTCCTGGCGAGCCTGATGATTATTTTGCAGGTAGGCTTGCAATATGGTTTCGTTATCGAGGTGCATGGTGCGGAATTTGTAGCAGTTAAAAGGCCTGCCCCCCCGCCCCAGGCGCGGGCTGATATAGAACACTGGCCCGGGTGAATCCAGCTTAATTGAGCCAGCAACCAGCAACATGACGGGGGAAACCAGCAGCAGGATGATGCTGCCCACCGCCAGGTCAAAGGCCCGCTTGAGAAAGGCGTTAACCGGGCTGGCCAGGTTGTTTTTGATGCGCAGGCCCAGGATTTGCTCGTGGAAGAAGTAGTCGGCCTCCGCCCCCAGCACGGGCAGGCCGAACAGGTCGGGCACCACCAGGATGGATTCACAGCCGGTCTGCAGCGAGTTAACCAGCGCAACCAGTTTGCGGCCGGTAAGTCCGGGCACGGCGACAATCAGATTATAAACACCGGTCTCCCGCATCACCCGGCCCGCATCTTTAAACCCGCCCAGCACCCGCACCTCCGCCTGGTTGCTACCGGACCAGATACAGTGTTTTTTGCGCGGGTCGTCGTCCAGAAAGCCCACCACCTGGTAGCCCAGGTAGGGGTCGGCGCAAAGCGCCTGCAGGATCATCAGGCCGGTGCGGCCGGCGCCCAGCACCAGCACTCTCCGCCGCCAAAGGCCCAGGCGGGCCAGCAAATGTTTGCCGCCATAGCGTACAGCCGGCAGAAAAAGCAGGGCAAAAAGCCAGGCCAGCACCACCAGGGTGCGGGAAACCTCGGTGGTAGTTTTGGTCAGGGTGATTACGGCCAGGGCAAAGACAAAAGCCAGGCACAATGCCTTGACCAGCCGGCCGCATTCCTGCCAGAAACTGTAGCGCCCGGTATACAGCCCTTCGTAAGCCAGGGCGACCGGCACCAGCAGGGCAAACCAGCCGATCTTGCCCAGGATGCCCGGCGGCAGCTGGGGAGCAAAGGCACTGCTGAGATAGGGCAGCACTCCCAGGCGCAGACTGGCAGCCGCGGCGAAGGAAAGCGCCACGGCCAGCACATCCAATGATACCAGGGCGGCCGTCTCGGCCAGGCGCCGCAGCTGTCCGGCCAGGGGCCGGCTGGAAGGGCTTACCGCCTCTATGACGGGAAAAGTGGCCAGTTCGGACATGTTTCACCTTTCCAAATCAAAGGTTCTACAAAGTGACGCATGGCAATGGCAAATGGTGATTGTAAAGTTGATTCGACATATTAACCTTTCTTCCTGCTGGAAATATGCACGAAATTTACATAAATATACATTTAGAGGGTAAAGTTTTTATTCCTGCTGCGGTCTTTCGATAAAACCGGCCAGAATGTCAATAACTTCCTCCAGTATATCGGCGGGTACTTTTTCTAAAAAAAGGGCTTTGCGTGCGGTAATATCTAATGATTTGACCTGTTCGCACATAATCACACCGGTAGTACTGGTTCTTTCATCCAGGGGGACATGTAGAGGGAAGCCCCTCCGGGTGTTGGTGATGGGGCAAACTATGGCCAGGCCGGTAAATCGGTTAAATAAATCATTGCTCACCACCAGCGCCGGTCGATTCCCTTTTTGTCCGTGTCCGACCTGGGGGTCAAAATGCAGCAGAACTATATCCCCCTGTGCGGGCACGTAAGACATCAGAGCACCTCTTTACCCACCGGCCTTCCGGTTTCCCATTCCCGGCCGAGATGTTCCCCAGTGTATCCGGCTATTCTTTCCGCCAGGGTGCGGTGTTTTCTGACGGGAACCAGCACCAGGTTCCCGTCCTGCACTCTGATTTCTAAACGGTCGTTTTCACGCAGCCTGGCCATTTCCAGCAAGACTTTGGGCAATCTGATGGCCTGACTGTTGCCCCATTTCTGAATGGTTGTGTACATTGCTGATCACTCCTTGCCTTCAGTTTATACACAGTATCTACACCTGTCAATCTCATCAAGCAAAATGCGCCCGCCGGTGAGGACGGGCGCACCATTCTCTAAAAATATTATTTCATTTCACCACAATATTCACCAGTTTGCCGGGCACGGCAATCACTTTGAGCACCTGTTTGCCGGCCAGCAGCTTTTGCACTTTTTCCTGGGCCAGCACGGTTTCCTGCAGCTGCCCGGCAGAAAGGCCGGCGGGCACCAGCAGGCGGTCGCGGATCTTGCCGTTTAGCTGCACCACAATGGTCACTTCGTCCTCCTGCACGGCAGCTTCGTCCCAGGCCGGCCAGGGCTGGCGGTGAATGCTGCCGCTGTGCCCGGTGAGCTGCCACAGCTCCTCGGTAATGTGCGGGGCAAAGGGAGCCAGGAGCAAAAGCAGGCTGTCCACGGCACTGCGCAGCACGCCGGGGTCGCGGTCGCAGGCCGGGGCCTCTTTGTACTGGTACAGGGCGTTGACCATTTCCATGATGGCGCTGACCGCGGTGTTGAAGTTGAAGCGGTGGCCGATGTCCTCGGTGACTTTTTTGATGGTCTGGTGGGTGATGCGGTGCATCTGCCGGTTGATGCCGGCCAGCTGAGCGGCGGGCGCAGTGCCCGGAGCCGGCAGTTCACCGGCCAGCGCGGTCACCAGCCGCCAGACGCGGTTTAAGAAACGGGCGCAGCCTTCTACGCCCTGGTCGCTCCACTCCAGGTCGCGCTCGGGGGGCGCGGCAAAGAGGATGAACAGGCGAGCAGTGTCGGCGCCGTAGGTGTCCACAATTTCTTCCGGGCTGACCACATTGCCCTTGGACTTGGACATTTTAGCCCCGTCCTTGAGCACCATGCCCTGGGTGAGCAGGTTGGTAAAGGGTTCGGTGGTCTGCACCAGGCCAATGTCGTACAAAAATTTGGTAAAGAAGCGCGAGTACAAAAGGTGCAATATAGCGTGCTCCACCCCGCCGATGTACTGGTCCACAGGCAGCCAGTGGGCCACCTTTTCCTTGTCCCAGCAGGCCTCCTCCAGGCGCGGCGTGACATAGCGGAAGTAGTACCAGGAGGAACACATGAAGGTGTCCATGGTGTCGGTCTCCCGCCGGGCCGGCGCGCCGCACTGCGGGCAGGTGGTGTGCACGAATTCCGGACAGTCAGCCAGGGGCGATTGCCCGGTGGGCTTAAACTGCACCTCGTAAGGCAGCAGCACGGGCAGGTCGCCTTCAGGTACGGGCACCACTCCGCACCGGTCGCAGTAGATGATGGGGATGGGCGCGCCCCAGTAGCGCTGGCGGGAGATCAGCCAGTCGCGCAGGCGGTAGTTGACCACACCCCGCCCCAGACCCTGTTCTTCCAGGTGCCGGATCACGGCCAGGAGGCCCTGCCGGTTGGGCAGGCCGCTGAAGGGGCCCGAGTTGACCATCACGCCCTCGTCGGCATAGGCGCAGTCCATGCTGTCCGGATCCAGCTGCTGGCCCGGCGGCTGGATGACCACTTTTATGGGCAGGTTGTACTTGCGGGCAAATTCAAAGTCGCGCTGGTCGTGGGCCGGCACACCCATCACCGCGCCGGTGCCGTATTCCAGCAGCACGTAGTTGGCCACCAGCACAGGCACCCGCTCACCGCTTAAAGGGTTGATGCAGTAAGCGCCGGTGGGGTAGCCGATTTTTTCCGTATCGGTGGCCGTGCGGGCAATCTCGCTCAAAGAGCGCACCTGGCGGATGAACTGGCGGATTTCCTCCGCCCGGGGGTTGCCTTCTATCAGCTTTTCCACCAGGGGGTGTTCGGGGGCCAGCACCATGTAGGTGACGCCGTAGAGGGTATCCGGACGGGTGGTGAAGACCGTAATTTTTTCCTCCCGGCCCTCCACGGCAAAGCTCACTTCGGCCCCCTCGCTGCGGCCAATCCAGTTTTCCTGCATGATCTTCACTTTTTCCGGCCAGCCGGTGAGCAGTTCCAGGTCCTGCAAGAGGCGGTCGGCATAGCGGGTGATGGCGAAAAACCACTGCTCCAGCTCGCGCTTTTCCACGGCGGTTTTGCAGCGCTCGCAGGCCCCTTCCTTCACCTGCTCGTTGGCCAGCACGGTGGCACAGGAGGGGCACCAGTTGACGGCGGCTTTTTTCTTGTAGGCCAGGCCGTGCTTGTAGAGCTGCAGGAACAGCCACTGGGTCCATTTGTAGTAGGCCGGATGGCAGGTGGCAATTTCCCGCTGCCAGTCGTAGCTGATGCCCAGCTGTTTGAGCTGGGCGCGCATGGTGGCAATGTTCTGGTAGGTCCAGTCGGCCGGGTGGATGTTGCCGTGTTTGATGGCGGCGTTTTCCGCCGGCAGGCCGAAGGCATCCCAGCCCATGGGGTGCAGCACGTGGTAACCCTGCATGGTTTTGAAGCGGGCCACCACATCGCCGATGGAGTAGTTGCGCACATGGCCCATGTGCAGCTTGCCCGAGGGGTAGGGGAACATTTCCAGACAGTAGTATTTAGGCTTGTCGCTCAGGTCGGGCACAGTATAGAGCTGCTGCTCGGCCCAGATTTGCTGCCATTTGGGTTCGATTTGCTTAAAGTCGTAGCGCTCGCGGTTTTCTCTGGACACTGCTTTGTTAATCCTCCCAAGAGTTAATTGTGTTAATCAATAAACACTGCCCCGGTAGCCCAAAGCATCTATATAAATCAGGCCCTTTTCCGGATCGACAGTGTATACCAGGCGCACTGCTCCCAGACGCAGTCTGAAATAGCCTTTGTACTCACCATGCAATCTTTTTATATCAAGATCACTGCGCCAGGGATCCTGGCGCAGTTTCTCCACCGCCTGATCTATTCTCAGTTGCCATTCCGGCAGCAGCCCCTTGTAAAACTTCAAGGCCTCCCGGTGTATTCTCACTTCATAAACCATGCCGTGCCTCCCAGGCACAATAATCTTCATATTTTCCCTGTCGGCGGGAATGACGGGCCACATTCAGTTGTCCGGCCAGATTTGGGTCGGCAGATACCTCTGCCGTCGCCTCCATCTCTTCTTTTAATGCCAGCAACTCCAGCAAAGAGACAGCCAGGCGCAGGTTTTCCCCGGAAAGCTTTTGCAAAAGCCCGCTGGCCCGGCTCAGGCTGTTTTCCATCAATAACACCCCCTACATAAACTTTAACCCGAACTCCTTAAAAAATCACTATAAAAAATTAAAAAATGGGGTGGAGAACTTTTTTGTTCCACCACCCCGGGGGCAACAGACAATTTCAGGCTGTTTCCACCATGGCCGCCTTTTCCAGATTGAGCTCGCGAATGGCCTGTTCGCGCAGTTTGTACTTCTGCACTTTGCCGTTGGCCGTGGTGGGATAGCTGGTGACAAACCTCACGTACTGGGGTATTTTGTAACGGGCGATTTTGCCCTGGCAGAACTGCTTGATCTCTTCCTCGCTGGCCTGCTGGCCCTCCTTCAGGCAGATGAAGGCCATGACCTCCTCGCCGTATTTTTCGCTGGGCACGCCCACCACCTGCACGTCTTTCACTTTGGGGTGGGTGTAGAGGAACTCCTCAATCTCCCGCGGGTAGATGTTTTCCCCGCCCCGGATAATCATGTCCTTGAGCCGGCCGGTGATTTTTACATAGCCCCGCTCATCCATCACACCCAGGTCGCCCGTATGCAGCCAGCCCTCCCGGTCCACCGCTGCGGCGGTAGCTTCGGGCATTTTGTAGTAGCCTTTCATCACGTTGTAACCGCGGGCGCAGATCTCGCCCTGCACGCCGGGCGGCACGGCCTCGCCGGTCTCCGGGTCGACAATTTTCACTTCCACGCCGGGCAGGGCCCGCCCCACGGTGGAGACGCGCACTTCCAGCGGGTCGTGGGTGCGGGTCATGGTGATGCCGGGGGCCGCCTCGGTCTGGCCATAAGTGATGACAATCTCGCGCATGTTCATGCGTTCCACCACCTGCTTCATCACTTCGATAGGGCAGGGGGCGCCGGCCATAATGCCGGTGCGCAGCGAAGAAACGTCGTAGGGCTGCTTTTCCAGCACCTCCAGCTCGGTGATGAACATGGTGGGCACGCCGTGCAGGGCGGTGCATTTTTCCTGCTGCACGGTTTCCAGCACTTTGGTCGGGTTAAAGGCCTCCAGAGGCACCATGGTGGCTCCGGAAACCAGGCAGGTCAGGGTGCCCAGCACGCAGCCGAAACAGTGGAACATGGGCACGGGGATGCACAGCCGGTCCCGCGAGGTGAAGGCCAGGCACTCGGCAATGCTGATGGCGTTGCCAATCAGGTTGCTGTGGGTGAGCATGACCCCCTTGGGAAAGCCCGTGGTGCCCGAGGTGTACTGCATGTTCACGCAGTCGTCGGGAGAAAGCGATGCCTGGCGGGCGGCCAGCTCGGCCGGCGACACCTGCTCCCCGGCTTCCAGCACCCGGGACCAGGTGAACATGCCCGGGTGCTCTTCCTCACCCAGGAAAATGACGTTTTTCAGCCGGGGCAGGCGGGCGGCATTGAGCCGGCCGGGCCGGCTGTGCTTGAGCTCGGGGCAGAGCTCGTAGATCATTTCCAGGTAATTGGCCTCTTTGGTACCGCCAATCAGCAGCAAAGTGGTGATGTCGGCGTGCTTTAAGAGGTATTCCAGCTCAAAGAGCTTGTAGTGCGTGTTCACAGTGACCAGCACGGCGCCCATTTTGGCGCTGCCGAACTGGACGATGGGCCACTGGGGCACGTTGGTGGCCCAGATGGCGATGTGCTCGCCCCGGTTGACTCCCAGGGCCATCAGGCCGCGGGCCAGCTGCTCGCAGACATTCTTCAGCTGGGCCCAGGTGTAGCGCAGATCCCGGTCGGCGTAGACCAGGGCTTCATTCTGAGGAAACCGGGCGGCGGTGTAATCCAGCATATCGCCAATAGTAATGCGGCTGACAGAGGGCATGGGCAAATATCCTCCCAAATAATAGCACTGAAATTTCGGGGATGGTTCTGCCGCGGCGGCTCGGCAGGCTGCTGCCCCGGGTTCCGGGCCGGGGCTGCAACTAAAAAAGCCCTCGTCCCTGTAGGGACGAGAGCCGGTTGCTCCCGCGGTACCACCCCGCTTGGCCGCGCCATTGCCACGCGACCCGCTCCATGAGCTGTAACGGCGCTCCTCCGGGCCGGCGTACTGCTCTTTCCGCCGACCGGCTCCCGGGCGAGTTGGGCACTCCCTGACGTTGCCTTGCACCGGCCGGCAACTCTCTGCAGTCCAGGGTAGGTGCTTAATACTCCCGTTCACAGCCTTTAGCTGATTTATTGAGTATTATAAGGGCGGGGCAGGCACCTGTCAAGCGGCTGGTATAAATATTTTTACCTTTTCATCACTTATTTTACCGCTGCCACAAATCAGGGCAGGATGTGTGCATTGGCCACCGGGGCATCTCCCCACAGGCGTTCCAAATTGTAGTACAGTCTCTCCTCGTCCAAAAAGATATGGGCCACTACACTGCCGTAGTCCAGCAGCACCCAGCGTCCTTCCCGCAGGCCCTCCCGCCGGGGCGTAAGGCCGTGTTTTTCCTCCACCTGCCGGATGATTTCCTCGGCAATGGCCTGCACCTGGATGGTGGAACGGCCGCTGCAAATGACAAAGTAGTCGGCGATGATGGACACCCGGCCGATGTCCAGCACGGTGAAACCGTAGGCCTTTTTGCTTTCCGCCGCCTGCACAATGCTTTGCGCCAGTTCCTGTGGGGACAGGGTCAAACAGCATTCCTCCTCTTATTATTTAGAATCACTTTTTCTAAAATTATACCCCAAACACCCGCTTTTGCCGATAGTCATTCCGGGATTTGCACCCGGCCGTCCGGGGCCAGTTTCAGGCCCCAGGGCCGGCTGACCTGCTCCAGGTGCTGGTAGATCTGGCGAGCAGTTTTGCTATCGGCCAGCTGTACTCGCCCGTCGCCCAGCACAGTGGGGATGACCCGCAATTCCACCGGCCGGTCCCCCTTAAAATCCACCTGGAAGATGGCTCCTCGCCAGGCCAGGGGCAGGCGGGAGCGGGTGAAAAGAAAGTTGCCGGCGCTGTAGATGACGGGCCTGCCCTTGTATACCTCCACCCCCTGCAGCACATGGGAGTGGTGGCCCAGGATTACGTCGGCCCCGGCCTCCACCAGGCGGTGGGCCAGGTGCACCTGCCATTTTTCGGGCACTGTTTTGGCCTCCTGCCCCCAGTGCAGGCTGACTATCAGAATGTCCACCTGCCGGGCGGCCTGCGCCACCCGCTGCACGGTCCGCTCCCAGGGCCAGAGGGCGGCCACCCCGGGCGTTTTGGTCCCGGCCACCCAGGATACAGCCGGCACCACCCCGCTGAAGGCCAGCACCCCAATTTGGCTTCCCTGTACTTCTTTAATCAGCAGTTCCCCGGCCGCGGCAGCGTGCGGACCGGCTCCGGCATAGTCAAGGCCCGCTTTTTTCAGGTGCTGCAAAGTGTCGAGCAGGGCCGGGTGCCAGTAATCCAGAATATGATTGTTGGCCAGGGTGACCGCCTCCACCCCGGCCTTTTTCATCCCGGCCAGCAGGGCCGGAGGAGCCCGAAAGGTAAACTGCTTTTGCTGGCGCACTCCCCGGGTGCTCACCGGGCATTCCAGGTTGCCCACAGTGAAGTGATCCCCGGTGAGATAAGGACGCACAGCCTGCCAGGGGTAGTCGGGGCCGTAACGGGCGGCCTGAGAGGCAATGCGCTCGCCCAGCAGGATGTCGCCCAGCAGGCTGATGGTCAGGCGGGGCGGTTCCTCCGGTACCTCTTTCCCGGGCAGCGGCGTGCCACCTGGCCCGGCTGGCCCGGCCGGTACGCCGGGAGGCTCTTGCTGGATAGCCGGAGCATTTAAGTCCGGCCCCGGCGAACCCGCCGGCAAATGCACCTGCGGCGAAGCCGGTTCAGGCGGGCTGGCCAGGGCAGCGGTCGGCGCAAACAGCAGCCCCCGAATACCGAACACCAGCAATAGCAATACCGCACAACCAATCATCCGGTGGGACAAAACGGCAGAAAACGGTATCAAACTGCCCCTTTCCGGCATCCTGAGCCCCAATAGCCAGCCAGACATAACTCCCACCCCGCACACATCCGGAAGATTATTTATCTCTATACGATGCTGTTGCCAGCATTATACCCATCCTGCCCGGCCCGGGGCAACCGCCGCCAACACAAAAAAACCTCCCGCAAAAGGAGGTTTTTCCACCCCACCGGCCCCTGGCCGGCCTTTGGCCCTGTGCAGCGCCCGCTACTGCAGGGGCCGCTCTCTATCCCGGGCCTCGTTCACCGTGATGGTGCGGCCGCCCAGCTCGCTGCCGTTCAGCGCAGCAATCATCTGTTCGACGGCTTCGTCGGCCACCTCGACAAAGCCGAAGCCCCGCGAGCGGCCGGTTTCCCGGTCGGTGATGATCCGGCTGCTGATCACTTCCCCGTAGCGCGAGAAAACCTGCTGCAGTTCCTCGGCGCTGGTTCCCCAGGGTAAATTGCCCACATAGAGCGTTTTCATATTGATCTGGCTCACCTCTTTCCCCCTGAACAAGCTGACATTCTACTTTCCCGTGCCAGTATTATTTGCAGAAAAAAAGCCGGTTAAACCGGCCGGCTGATGCTATTTTTTATGCGCCCTGGTATATCTTGGCTGACAAAACCTCCCCGCCCTGTGCTATAATAACTTTGATCTTAAAATAGCAATTAATTAGTCTCACCCCGGCAGCGCGATTTCAGCTGCCCCGGTAAAGCACCTGCCGGTAGATGTACTCCTCCACCGCCTCGGGCAACAGGTATTTCACCGGCCGGCCCTCCCGCACCCGCTGGCGGATGTCGGTGGATGATATGGCCAGGGCCGGCACCTCCATGGTCAGGATGCGCCGCAGCAGCGCCTCGGGCAGGGAGGCCAGGTTTTGTCGCAATTGCCCCAGCTGGTAGCCCGGCCGGGTGGCAGCAATGAAGATGCAGCTCTCCAGCAGCTCGGTCACCCGGTGCCAGCTGAGGATTTCCAGCACGGCGTCGGCCCCGGTGATAAAAAAGAGCCGGGCGGCGGGGTAGCACCGCTGCATGGTCAGCACCGTATCAATGGTATAGGAGGGGCCCCGGCGGGATATTTCCATATCCGAAACCTTAAAGTGCGGGTTGCTGGCAATGGCCAGCCGCACCATGGCCAGCCGGTGCTGCGGCGGGCTGATCCGCCGGTCTTCCTTGTGCGGCGGGCGGTAGGCCGGCACAAAGATCACCTGTTCCAGGCCGAAAAAATGCCGGGCGTTTTCCGCTGTTACCAGGTGCCCGTAGTGAATGGGGTCGAAGGTGCCGCCCATAATGCCAATGGCCGCCGGCCCACCCTCTCCCGGATGCTTTTCCCGAATCCAGTCCATAATAGGTTCTTCTCCCGCTGTTCTGTCCCGGCGGAGGGCCGGATTTTCCCGCATCGGTTCCGCCGGGCTACCATGTGCCGACACCCACAGGAGGTGAAAAAATGCACTGCAAAGACTGCCTGCACTATAAAGAATGGCGGGCCACCAGCATAGCCACCTGCCAGAAAAACCAGCGCAGCGTCTCCCCCACCGACCGGCCCTGCGATGAATTCGTGCTGCGCCGGCACCTGACCGATGAATGGGGCCAGAAGGCCAGCAGCGGCAGCTGCTGTGAGCGCTGATGCCGCGCCGGAATTAGTTGTGTTTTGCGGTACGCACAGCAATAGTTTTTCCGTCACAGGTGAAAACAATGGTGCCGTCCTGATCCGTGCGATAGACACGGATTTTATTTTTGATCAGCCGCTGCAGAGTCTCGCGGTGGGGGTGGCCGTAGTCGTTGCCCCGCCCGGCGGAAATGACTGCAATTTGCGGCCGCACCGCCCGCAAAAAGGCGTTGCTGGTAGACGAGTTGCTGCCGTGGTGGCCCACTTTCAAAACATCGGCCCCAAGCCGTGCTTTACTGCTCAAGAGGGCCTCTTCCACCTGCCGCCCGGCATCACCGGTAAAGAGAAAGCTGCTTTTGCCGTAGCTCACCCGGGCGATGATGGAATGGTCGTTGACCTCATCGAAGAACAGCACCCTGCGGGGATCGGGCCAGAGGATTTCTACTTGCAGCTCCTGATCGCTCACTCTGTCTTTCAGCAGCACCTGACCGGCAGCCGGGCTGAGCACTTTCAGGCCGCGCTGCCGCACTGCCCGTAATACATCGTGGTACGATTTGGTGTCGTAAGATATTTCGGGCATGTATACCTGCCGCACCGGAAATTTTTGCAGCACGGTGTCCAGGCCGCCGATGTGATCTTCGTGGGGATGGGTACCAATCAGATAGTCAATTGATTGCACTCCGGACCGGTGCAGGTAATCCACAATAAACGGGCCGTCCTCATTGTTGCCCGCGTCAATGAGCATGTTCCGGCCGTCCGGCAGTTGCACCAGGATACTGTCGGCCTGTCCCACATCCAGCACATGTACCAGCCGGCAGCCAGTCGCCGGACCCGGCCCCGCCACCCCGGCCGGGGTGGCCGGCTGGTTTTTTAAGCCGGTCAGCTGACACCCCGCCAGCCAGATCAGCAATGCTACCAGCAGCAGGATCCCGGCCAACCGGCCAATGCTGCGCCTGCTGCCACTTTTACATAAAAGCCCCATTTTCGGCATGGTTCCGCGCTGTCAGCGCCCAGTCACTCCTCTCTCTCCAGCCTGCTCCGGTAACCGGCTCCCGCCCGGCAGCCTACCCCATCCACCGGCCCCGCGTTACCGGCCCGGCTGTATCCCGGCATCCCAGCTACCGCTCCGGTAACCGGCCAGGTCCAGCACCACCCGGTCAAAACCCAGCCCGTGCAAACCGTCCAGCACGGCGCAGCGCACGGCCGGCTGCACGGCCCGCGCCAGTTCATCCGGCGCCAGCTCCAGACGGGCCATTCCCGGCTCGCACCGCACCCGCACCAGGCCAAAGCCCAGCCGGTGCAGCAGTTCCTCGGCGGCGGCAATCCTGTCCAGCAGTTCCCGGGAAAGGGGGGTATGGTAGGGAATACGCGTACACAGACAGCTTTCGGCCGGCTGCTGCCAGTTGGGCAGTCCCCAGTGCCGGGCCAGCCGGCGCACCAGGGCCTTGTCCAGACCGGCCGCCGCCAGCGGGCTGGCCACACCAGCTTCGACAAGCGCCTGCCGGCCGGGCCGGTAAGCGCCGGCGTCACCGGTATTGCTGCCTTCCACCACCCCGGCCAGGCCGCGCCGGGCGGCCAGGGCCTTAAGATCGGCCAGCAGGATCTTTTTGCAGTGGTAACAGCGCCGGGGCGGGTTGGCCAGGAAATCCGGGTCCTCCATCTGCCGGCCGGGCAGGGCCAGCCAGTCCGCCCCCAGCTGCTGCGCCAGCCGTCCGGCCTGCTCTACAGCACCGGGCTTGATGAAGGGGGCGTCCTGGGTCACGGACAGCACCCGCTTTCGCCCCAGGGCTTTGAGCGCCGCGGCCAGCAGCAGGGTGCTGTCCACCCCGCCGGAAAAGGCTACCAGCACACTGTCATAACCGGACAGCACCCGCAGCAGGCGGTTAGCCGCTGCGGTCAGTTCCGGCAGCGGTTGCTCCGCGGTTTTCCCTTCCCTGTCAGCCTGATACTGCACTATGGTCACTCCCGCTGCTCATGAAGTGAAAGGGTGAAATCCCGGCCAGCCTGGCGCACCTGGCGCAGAGCCCCGGCTAAAGCGGTGATTTGGCCCGGCCGGTCCACTCCCGGGAAGGCCAGGTGGCCGGTCAGTTCCATATTAACCACATAGCAGAGGTTTTTCAGCACGGCCAGAGCGTTCTGGCAGTAGCCGGCCGTGGGCCGCCCGCCCACGCAGAGGTAAAAGCACTTTTTCCCGGGCGGCAGGGGCGGGCGGTCCAGCACAAAGCGACGCGCCCAGAGGGCCTGGCAGCGGTCGATGAAGGCCTTGGTCTGGGCGTTGATGGTGCCGAAATAAACCGGCGCGGCCAGCACCAGGCCGTCCGCCCGCTCCAGAGCCCGGTACAGACCGGTCATGTCATCCTGCACCACGCACTCCCCGTCCTGCTCACAACCGCCGCAGGCCCGGCAGGGGGCGACATTCAGCCGGGCCAGGTTAAACAGTTCCACCCTGCCCCCGGCGTCGGTCACCCCCTGGCAAAAGGTTTCCAGCATGACCGCACTGTTGCCCAGCAGCCGGGGGCTGCCCAGCACGGCCATAATCAGAGGGGCCATCGAGGCATCACCATCCGCACTTTCTTACCAGTATAAACCGCCGCCGGCCTGCTGTCACCATATGAATCCGCCCACCTGGAGAACTTTCCGTCCCTGTAACAACCGCCGGGTGTGGATCATAGTATATGGTGATATTTTCTCAGCTAAAGGAGGGACGATGTCCGGTGAGCGAACAAAACCTGCCCGATGCACGGCCCCTGCCCACCCGCAGCGGATACCGGGAAATTATTACCAAAGCGGTCTGCGGATCGGCCCGAAAATTTTTCCGGTACACCCAGCAGTTCAGCCCTGCCGGGGCAACCGGAGTGCACCAGGTGCTGGGCACCGCCATCACCCAGGTCAGCCTGCGCGAACCCGAAATAGTGACCGGCAGTGACGGTACCGGCGTGCGCATTGACGGCATCTTTGAGGTACACATCTGGTACGCTGCCGAGGGCGGACGCAGCACCGACCTGATCAAGCAGGCCATCAATTTTGAAGAAATCATCTCCCTGCAGGACTTCGATACGCAGAGCCAGCAACTGCTGGGTGCCCGGGCCAGCCTGATCAAGGCGCCGGTCTGTCAGGAGGCGAAAGTTGTCGATGGACGCATCCGGCTGGATTTCGAGCTGGGAGTTTATGTGGAAGTGCTGGGCGAGACCAAAGTGCGGGTAAAAGTGCTGGAAATGGAAGCATAACCCGCCGGCTGCGGGCCCTGCCAGAATATGATGGCCTTCTCAAATTTTGAGAAGGTTTATTTTTTTTCTGCCGGCACAAGCTATTTTATGTCCACACCGCATGGCCCGCCATTCCCGCACCGGTTTCTAGAATAACCAGCCTTGCTCTGGCGCGCTGTGTTAAAGGAGCTGACAGGAGTTGTCCAGAACTTCCTCAAAACAACGCTTCCGCCCAATCATCATCTTGCTGTTCGTCCTGCCCGCCCTGCTCCCGGCAGCCGTCGCTTTCAGCTGGCCCGGCAGGAGCCCGGTCACCGCCGGGAACACACCCGCCGAAAGCCCTCCGGCCACAGTGGTCATCAGGGTGGACACTGCGGAGCCGCTGCTGGCCCTAACCTTTGACGACGGTCCCAGCAACACCTTTACGCCCCAGGTGCTGGAGATACTGGCCCGATACCGGGCCCGGGCCACTTTTTTTGTGGTGGGCCGGCAGGTAGAACGCTCCCCCGCTCTGGTAGCCCGCATTCACGCCGCCGGGCACGAAATTGGCAACCACACCTTTTCCCACCCTTACGGATTCAAGTCGGCGGCCCATCTGGAACGGGAACTAACCGCCGCCGCCAGCGCCATATACCGGGTCACGGGCCGGCAGCCGGTGCTGTTCCGGCCACCCGGGGGGCACATCAGCCCCGCCCAGCTCCAGGCCGCCAGGCAGCTGGGCTATACCGTGGTCGGCTGGACGCCGGCCGATGACGCCCGGGATTGGGCCGGGACCCCGCCCGGGCGCATTGCCGAACGCATCACCCACCATGTGCAAAAAGGTGACATATTGATCTTCCACGATTGCGGCGGTGACCGCACCAATTCGGTGCAGGCGCTGGAGCTGGTGCTCCAGGAACTGCAAAAGCGCGGCTTTGGTTTTGTTACGGTTTCCGAGCTGCTGCGGGCCGGATCGCCGGTACCTCCCCGGCTGCCGCAGTCCGAAGGGGGGAGAAAAGCTTGAGTCGTAAAGAGAAAAGCGCCGCCGAGCGGCGCAAAGAAGCGCTGAAATGGGAAATCGCCGCCGAGCTGGGGCTGCTGGACAAGATCCGCAGCCAGGGCTGGGGCGCCTTAAATGGCGTGGAGAGCGGCCGCATTGGCGGCCTGCTGGCCCGGCGGCTGCGCCAAAGCTGACCTGGCTTGATCCTTAACTACTTGCCCCCACCACCGCGGCGCAGCGCGGGCAGAGGGCAGGGTGTGCGGCATCATGGCCCACGACCGGATGGTACATCCAGCAGCGCTGGCATTTCTCGCCGGCCGCCCGCTGTACCTGCACGGCCAAACCGGGCAATTCCTCGGCACTAGAGGCGCCGGACGGTGCGGGGCCAGAGGCCAGCTCAACGCCGGAGACGATGAACACCGCGGGCAGTTCCTCCTGCAGCGGCTGCAGGAATTCCCGCAGGGCACCGTCGGCATAAAGCTGCACTGCCGCCTCCAGGGAGTTGCCAATCAGTTTCTCCTGACGGGCCTTCTCCAGGGCGCGGGTGACCACGGCCCGCACGGCCAGCAGTTTCTCCCATTTTTCTTCCAGTTCGAGATCCAGATAGTCCTGATTCACCCGGGGCATGTCCAGCAGCTGCACGCTGACGGGCTGCCCTTCTGTTTTGGGCATGTAGCGCCAGATTTCCTCACTGGTGAAGGCCAGCACGGGAACCAGCAGGCGCACCAGCACGTCCAGGATGTGGTAGAGCACGGTCTGGGCGCTGCGCCGGGGCAGGCCGTCCGGCCGGGTGGTGTACAGGCGGTCCTTGATGATATCCAGGTACAGAGCGCTCATGTCCACGGTGCAGAAGTGGTGCACGGCGTGGTAGACCACGTGGAACTCGTAATCGCTGTAGGCCTGGAGCACCTTTTCCATCAGGCGGTGGGTTTTCAGGAGCGCCCAGCGATCGATTTCCAGCAATTGCTCGTAAGGAACTTCATCCCGGCCCGGGGTAAAGTCGTAAAGGTTGCCCAGCAGGAAGCGGCAGGTGTTGCGAATTTTGCGGTAGGCCTCGGCAATCTGCTTTAAGATGTTGGGCGAAACCGCCAGGTCGCCCCGGTAGTCGGCCGAGCTCACCCACAGGCGCAGCACGTCGGCACCCAGCTGCTGGATCACCTGCAGGGGGTCCACCACATTGCCCAGCGATTTGCTCATCTTGCGGCCCTGTTCGTCCACCACGAAGCCGTGGGTGAGCACGGCCCGGTAGGGGGCCTGACCGGTGACGGCCACCGCCGTGGAGAGGGAACTGTTGAACCAGCCGCGGTGCTGGTCGCTGCCTTCCAGATAGAGGTCGGCCGGCCAGGTCAGCTCGGGCCAGTGCTCGGGCTGCTGCAGGACGCCCAGGTGACTGGAACCGCTGTCAAACCAGACATCCATAATGTCGGTTTCTTTGCGGAAAGTGCCGCTTTTGCATTCCGGGCAGGTCAGGCCCGGCGGGATGAGCTCTTCCGCCGGGGAGGCAAACCAGATATCCGAACCGTGTTTTTTGAACAACTCCTGCAGGTGGCTGATGGTCTGCTGCGTGATCACCGGTTTGCCGCAGGCGGTGCAGTAGAAAATAGGGATGGGCACGCCCCAGGTGCGCTGGCGGGAGACGCACCAGTCGCCCCGGCCGGCCATCATGTTGTAGATGCGGTCGCGGCCCCAGGCCGGGATCCATTTCACCCGGTCGATGGCCTGCAGGGCAGCCTGGCGGAACCCCTCCACCGAAGCAAACCACTGCTCGGTGGCCCGGAAAAAGACGGGTTGCTTACAGCGCCAGCAGTGCGGATAGCTGTGGGTAACCTGCCCGGCCGCCAGCAGGGCGCCCTGCCGGCGCAGGGTGTCGATAATGCCGGCGTTGGCTTCGTGATAGAGCTGCCCGGCAAAGGGACCCGCCTGGGCGGTGAAGCGACCCCGGCCGTCCACGGGCGACAGCACGTCCAGGCCATATTTCTGCCCCACCAGAAAGTCCTCGTGCCCGTGCCCGGGCGCAGTGTGCACGCATCCGGTACCAGCTTCCGGGGTGACGTGGTCGCCCAGAATGACCGGCGAAGTGCGCTCAATGAAGGGATGGCGGCAGACCACATGCTCCAGCTCGCTGCCTTTGTATTCGCGCACCACGGCGGCGTTTTCCAGGCCGGTGGCCGCCTGGAAGCTGGCCGCCAGTTCTCTGGCCACCACATATTTTTTGCCGCCGCAGTCCAGCAGCACATAGGTGAATTCCGGGTGCAGGCAGATGGCCAGGTTGGCCAGCAATGTCCAGGGGGTGGTAGTCCAGATCACAAAGCTGGTATCCTGTTCGGGTACCAGACCCCGGCCGTCCTGGACGGCAAAGGCCACATAGATGGAAGGCGACTTTTTGTCGCTGTACTCCACCTCGGCCTCGGCCAGGGCGGTCTCGCAGTCCGCGCACCAGTACACGGGCTTTAGGCCCTTGTAAATGTAGCCCCGCCGGGCCATTTCACCGAAGACGCCGATCTGGGCGGCCTCAAAATGGGGCATCAGGGTGAGGTAGGGACGCTGCCAGTCGCCCCGCACCCCCAGGCGCTTGAATTCTTCTTTCTGGATTTCCACAAATTTCAGGGCGTATTCTTTGCAGCGGCGGCGGAATTCCAGCACATCGGTTTTGTGCCGGCTGATACCCAGGGCCTTGATGGCCTGCTGCTCAATGGGCAGGCCGTGGGTATCCCAGCCCGGCACATAGGGGGAATCAAAACCGCTCATGCTGTGATACTTTACCACCATGTCCTTGAGCACCTTGTTCAGAGTGTGCCCCAGGTGGATGTGCCCGTTGGCGTAGGGCGGCCCGTCATGCAGGATGAATTTGGGACGGCCGGTGTTTTTGCGCTGCACCAGTTCGTAAATGTTTATTTCTTCCCAGAATTTAAGTATCTCGGGCTCGCGCTGGGGCAGATTGGCCCGCATGGGAAAGTCGGTCCGGGGCAGATTGAGTGTTTGGCTGTAATCCATGGGTTAACTCCTTCCAGCTGCTGATGGTTGTATTTGCACCGGCCTCTGGGGCCGGAATGCCTGACCTGCGGTAGTATGCTTGTGCAAAGGTACCAAAAGCGAAAAACCCGCCCCGGGCAAGCGTTCGGGCGGCACAGCGTGTTTCACGGTGCGGATGGGGATTTTTCACAAGCCCAGGCGCTGGCGCAACTGCTGCTCGTCCAAACCGTGCACGCGCACCAGCTTGCTGCGGCCGGTCTGGCCTTTCAGTATTTCCACCGCGCCCACCGGCACCTGGAGCAGTCCGGCCAGAAAGCGGCAGCAGGCCCGGTTGGCCTCACCGTCCACCGGCGGAGCGTTTAAACGGACTTTCAGGCTGTCCTCCCACAGGCCGCTCACCTCATTGCGGGCGGCCCGGGGCTGTACCCGCACCTTGAAGGTCACTCCCGCGGCATCGCTTTGCAGGTAAAGCATATCTACTCCCTCACAGATAACGGTGGAGCAGGATAAAGGTGCGGCCGCGCCGGGAGGTGCCTCCCGCGTCCACCACTTTGATCCGGCCCCGGCCGCGCAGCGAAATTACGTCGCCGGCCTGCACGTGTTCGGACGGGCTTAAACATTCCCGCCAGTTCAGCTGCACATAGCCGGCGGCGATAAAGGGCAGAATTTTGCTGCGGGACAGACCGAAACCGGCCGCCGCCACGGCATCCAGGCGCAGTGAAGCCACACTGGCCTTGATTTCCCGGTAGGCCCGGTCGGGTACCACCACCAGCTCTTTTTCCAGCGGGCGCACCGTGACCGGCCAGATGGACACGGCGGTAAGCTGTTCCTGAATCACCCGGGCCACTTTCCGGTCGGCAAAAACCAGGGCCCGTTCTCGCTCCACCAGAATGTCACCCAGTTTTTCCCGCCGGATCCCCAACCCCAGCAGGGCCCCCAGGTAATCGCGGTGGGAAGGCGATTTGTCACCAAAACTGCCGGCAATCTCCAGGCAGGCAATCTGGCTGTCGGCCTGCTGCTCCGGCCAGTCGGGGGGGAACAGCACCAGGCGCTGCCGCTCGGCGCCGGGATAGCCGCCCTCCGCCCGCAGCGCCACTCCGGTATGGCGGGCCAGGTGGGCCTTTAGCCGATCCAGGCTGGCCGGATCCAGAAAGTCAGTGACGGCCGGACGCCCTTTGCCGGCAACCTGGCGGGCCAGATCCTGTCCGCGCTTCAATAGTTCCTGCTCTTCCACTTTTATGTACTGCAACCTCCTGAAATTGATCTCCTTCCGCACCGGCACCAGCACTCCAGTACCCGCCGGCCAGTGGTGCTAAAGCCCGAAATCTGACGCCCAACGCCGGTTTTACAACCCCACGCTGCGGATCAGCCCAATGATCAGCTGGCGCAGCAGTTCCAGGGCGAAGAAGGCAGCAATGGGCGAGATGTCAATGACGCCCAGAGGAGGAATGATGCGCCGAAAGAAGCCCAGCACGGGCTCGGTGACTTCGTAGATGAAGCGGATCACCGGCTGGTAGGGGTTGTGCCTGACCCAGGACAGGATGATGCGGATGAAGATGAGCCAGGTGTATACTTGAAAGGCTACATTAACAATAAAGTCCAGTCCCATTGTCCACCGTTCTTTCTATTCTCACTTCTAACTTCTCACATCTCACTTCTCAATCTCCCGGCAGCGGCGGGCTGCTGCTGCCACTGCCCGGTAGAGGACGCCGCGCAGGGCCCCTTCTTCCAGGGCCTGCAGGGCGGCAATGGTGGTGCCGGCCGGAGTGGTCACCTGATCCTTGAGCGCCGCCGGGTGCTGGCCGGTTTGCCGGACCAGGCGAGCAGCCCCCAGCATGGTCTGGGCGGCCAGCTGCAAGGCGGTGCTGCGAGGCAGGCCCTGGGCCACGCCGGCATCGGCCATTGCTTCAATGATCAGGAACATATAAGCCGGACCGCTGCCGCTCAGCGCGGTCACCGCCGGCATCAGGTTTTCGGGCACTTCCACCACCGTACCCACCGCCTCCAGCAGCCGGCGGGCCAGTTCCAGATGCTGCTTTTGGGCATACCGGCCGCCGCAGATGGCGGTGGCCGCCTCCCCCACCAGGGCGGCAGTGTTGGGCATAGCCCGCACCACGGGCAGCGGGCGGCCCAGGGCCTGCTCCAGCTGCGCCGTGCTCACACCGGCAGCAATGGAGATGACCAGCGCTCCTTGGGCCAGGCTGCCGGACACCTCGGCCAGCACCCCGGCCACCAGGTGGGGTTTTACTGCTACGATCATTATATCCACCGCAGCGGCCAGTGAAGCATTGTCGGGCAGCACGGGCACGGCAAATTGCCCGGCCAGCCAGCGGCGGCGGTTTTCGTCTATATCGGTAACGTACAATCTTTCCGGGGCAAAGCCGCTTTTTAACAGACCGGCCAGCATAGCTCCGGCCATGGCTCCGCCGCCCAAAAAGCCCACTTTTAAGTCCACTGTGTCTTACCTCACCGTCCCAGCCAGGGCAGGCCGGTTTTTTCTTTGATTTGATCCCGGATTTCGCTGGTGATGTCCATATTACTGGGCACGCACAGGAAAATGCCGCTGCCCACCTTTTGCAGGCTACCGTTTAAAGCATAAATGGCCCCGCTTAAAAAGTCAATCACCCGCCGGCCCATTTCCGGGTCGGCCTTTTCCAGGTTGACTATAACCGGCCGGCGGTTTTTCAGGTGATCGGCCAGGGTCTGCACATCGTCGTAAACCCGCGGCTCGGCCACCACCACCCGCACCTGGCGCTGGGCATGCAGGCTGACCACCTGCCCCCGGTTGCGCCGGGCCGGCAGCAACTGTTCCTCCTGGTACTCCTCCTGTTCCAGGTTTTCCGCCGCTTCGTCTTTTTCATCATCAAACCCGAAGATATCCATCACTTTACCCATGATCCCCCGCGCCACACTGCATACCTCCTTAAATAATACCCTTGTATCGGCCTGCTAATGTTATCCTGAAACCGGCATGCTGACCTCAGGCACCGGCCGAACCGGGCCAGCCAAATATGGCCGAACCGATCCGGACCAGGGTGGCCCCCTCCTGCACAGCTACTTCAAAATCGTTGCTCATACCCATGGACAGGATGCTCAAATCCAGCCCGGGATGCCGGGCCTGCCAGTCCTCCGCCAGCCTTTTCAGCTGCCGGAATACCGGCCGGGCTTCCTCGGCCCGGGCCACCAGGGGGGCCATGGTCATAAAGCCACACAGTTCCAAAGCGGGCAGTTCCCGGGCCGCGGCCAGAAAGTCGGCCACTTCACCCGGGGAAAAGCCGTGCTTGCTTTTCTCCCCGGCCACATTGACCTGCACCAGGGCCCGGCAAACCTGGCCTGCGGCCTGAAAGCGCCGGCTGATCTCCTGCGCCAGGTGCCAGCTGTCCAGGGAGTGCACCAGGGCCACCCGGCCCGGCAGGTACTTGACCTTGTTGGTCTGCAGGTGCCCGATCAAATGCCAGACCGCCGGCTGCCCGGACAGCTTTTCCTGCTTGTACAGGAGCTCCTGGACCCGGTTTTCCCCCAGATGGACCAGCCCTTCCTGCAGGGCCTGTGCGGCCACCCCGGGCGAAACCATTTTGGTCACCGCCACAATGGTCACTTCGTCCGGATCCCGCCCAACCTGGCGGGCCGCCCGGGCGATTCGCTGCCTGATACCGGTTATATGGCGCCTTAAATCCTGCTGCATATTTCACCCGTCACCTTACTCCACCCGCTGCCCGGGCTTGACCCAGCCCGGGCCGGTAATGTAGCGCTGGCCTGCGGCCAGGGATGCCCCTTCAACCAGCAAGTATTTCCCGTCCCGCGCTTTTACTTCCACCGGTACCGCTCTGGCCCGCCGGCCGGCCACCACCAGCAGGCAATCCCGTCCATCCACCTGCCGCACACTGCCCTCTTTCACCACCAGGCCGCGCCGGTTTTCCAGCACCAGCCGGCAGGTAATGCGCCGCTGCACCACCAGATCCTGCGGGCAGTTTTCCAGGCGGAAAAAAACCCGGGTACCGGCCTGCCGCTCTTTGCGGGCGGCGAGGCTTCGCCCCTGCCACAGGATGGTCGACCAGTCCCCGTCCGGCAGCGCGGTGGCCTGCGCGGGCAGCCCGGCCAGCAGATACAGCGGCGCCAGGTTGTCGATGATTTTACCCGCCACAGCGGGCTGTCCGCCCCGCTCGGCCGCGTTTTCGGCCTGCTCGTCCAGAGCTGCCAACCAGTTCGGCGTGAGCAGATCCAGCTTATCCGGGGCCAGTACCCGTTCCAGGCCGTCGGCTTCCGGCCAGAAAATGCCGCTGGCCGGCGCGCTGACCATTTCCTCCACCTGGCCGGGCCCCCGGCTGATTTTACCCACCACCTGACCCCGGCGCACCCGCTGGCCCCGGGGAGCGAGGGGCTGAAAGCGCGCCCCTTCCGGCAGCGGCGGCCCGGGATATTCCTGTTTGATCAGATAACCCTCCAGGGGCAGGGTTACCAGCATGCTACCTTCGCTTAAAATTTCGATGCGCAC
This sequence comes from Desulfurispora sp., assembly GCF_052744395.1. Classification (NCBI taxonomy): domain Bacteria; kingdom Bacillati; phylum Bacillota; class Clostridia; order Eubacteriales; family Desulfurisporaceae; genus Desulfurispora; species Desulfurispora sp. Next base: position 29,889 of record NZ_JBRAJI010000014.1, read on the forward strand.
CAGCTGGCGTAGCAAAAAGCCGTAAAGCTGGCTCGCCAGCAAACCCGCCAGCAGCAGTCCGGCCAGCCCGAGCAGCCAGACCCCGGGCTGCCGGGCCGGCGCTTTTGGTCTGCTTTTTCTGGTCAATTCACACCACTTTCCTTGAAGCGAAATTTATTCGACGCCCGGCATGGTAAATCCTGCAAAAAAAAGCCCTCCGGGGGCTTTTTTTAACCGAAACGGCCGGTGATGTAATCTTCGGTGCGCTTGTCCGCCGGCCGGGTGAATATTTCTACTGTCGGGCCGTATTCAATCAGTTCGCCACACAGGAAAAAGGCCGTGCTGTCGGAAACCCGTGCCGCCTGCTGCATGTTGTGGGTGACAATGACAATGGTGTAATCGTGTTTTAAAACCTGAATCAGTTCCTCTATTTTCAGGGTGGAAACAGGGTCTAAAGCCGAACTGGGCTCGTCCATCAGGAGCACTTCGGGTTCCACGGCCAGCAGGCGAGCGATGCACAGGCGCTGCTGCTGGCCGCCGGAAAGGCCCAGGGCCGGCTTGAACAGGCGGTCCTGCACTTCCTCCCACAGCGCCGCGCCGCGCAGGCTCATTTCCACAATTTCGTCCAGCTGGCGCTTGTTTTTGATGCCGTGGATGCGCGGCCCGTAGGCCACATTGTCGTAGACGCTCATGGGAAAGGGGTTAGGCCGCTGGAAAACCATGCCCACCCGTTTGCGCAGGGCCACCACATCGGTACCGGGAGCGTAAATGTCCTCCCCGTCCAGCAGCACCCGTCCGGTTACGCGCACGCCGCTGTACAGGTCGTTCATGCGGTTCAGCGTGCGCAAAAAGGTGGACTTGCCGCAGCCGGAAGGGCCGATCAGGGCCGTGATATGGTGGGGTGGGATCTGGATATTGATGTCATACAGGGCCTGAAAATCACCGTAGAACAAATTCAAACCGGTAACCGCGATCTTGTACTGTTCGCCCAAAAAACATCCCCCGCAAATTCATGTCCGCACGAAGTTTCACCTGGCTTAATGTAGCACAGGAGCTTTAGCTCTGTGTTAGCAATTGATTAAAAAGCGATTAAGGCAGCCAGCGACATATTTTGCCGGTTAACGCCGGCCGGGCCGTCCGGTTCACTTTTATTGCGGCAGGCGCTCACTGAAGCGGTAACCCACGCCGCGCACGGTCTCAATAAACTGCCCATTGCCCGCCACCTGCTCCATTTTTTGTCGCAAATGGCGGATGTGCACATCCACGGTGCGGGAATCGCCGGTGTAATCATAGCCCCAGATTTTTTCCAGCAAGTAGTCCCGGGAAAAGACCCGGCCGGGCTCGGCAGCCAGAAAGCGCAGCAGCTCGAATTCCTTGGGCGTCAGTTCCAGCCGCTGCCCGTCCAGCAGCACCTGATACCTTTCCTGGTCGATGACCAGCCGGCCGAAATCCAACCGGCCCTGCCCTGTCCTGGCGTCGCCCTCCCCGCGGCTGCGCAAGCGGGCCCGCACCCGGGCCATCAGCTCCCGGGGCGAAAAGGGCTTGGTTACATAGTCGTCGGCACCGATTTCCAGGCCCAACACTTTGTCCAGCTCCTCCCCCCGGGCGCTGACCATGATTACCGGAATGGCAGCAGTAGCCTGCTCCTGGCGCAGGCGGCGGCACGTCGACAGGCCGTCCAGGCCGGGCAGCATGATGTCCAGAATGATCAGATCCGGACGCTGCTGCCGGGCCAGCGCCAGGGCCTGCTCGCCGTCCGCCGCAGTGAGCACCCGGTAGGATTCTTTTTCCAGGTGAAATTTAATCAGCTCCAGGATGTGGTCGTCGTCCTCCACCACCAGCACAGTGGGCACAGTTCTCACCCTCCAAATTCTATCATCGAACACCTGACCAGCACAATCATCCTGATAATCGTCCTGACGTCCGATGTCCGGCGTCTGATGACCGTTACAGCAGGCGCAGCAGCGCCGCCATGCGCCCACACTGGCCGCGCTGGCGGCGGTAGGAGAAAAACAGGTCCTCCCGGCAGCTGGTGCACAGGCGAGCGGTGTAGATGTTATCCGCCTTCAGGCCGGCCTCCTCCAAGACCTGGCGGTTGGCCTGCCAGAGATCCAGGTGCCATTTGCCGGTTTCCGCCGGCCGGGCCAGGGACTGCATCTGGCCGGGGAAGGCCGCGGTAAAATGCCGGTGGACATCTTCCCCCACGGTGTAGCAGCAGGGGCCGATGGAGGGCCCGATCACCGCCAGGATGTCCGCCGGGCGGCAGCCCAGGGCGCTCTGCATGGCCTGCACGGCCCGGGCGGCAATTTTTTGCCGGGTGCCCTGCCAGCCGGCATGGGCCAGGCCGGCGGCCCGGCGCCGCGGGTCCAGCAAATAGACCGGTACGCAGTCGGCATAGAAGCTGGCCAGCACCAGCCCAGGCCGGTCGGTGACCAGGGCGTCGGTGTCGGGCAGGGCGCTGCTGTACTGCCGGGCCCCCGCCCCGCGCTGTGCCTCACCCACCACGGCCACGCCGGCCCCGTGCACCTGCTGCCCGGCCACCAGGTCGTCCAGGGAAGCCCCCAGCAGAGCGCAGGCCCGGCGGCGGTTTTCCAGCACATCCTGCTCCCGGTCGCCCACATGCAGGGCCATATTCAGGCTGCTGCAGGGGCCGCTGCTCACACCGCCCCGGCGGGTGGTAAAGCAGTGTGCCGCCACACCGCTGCTGTGCAGAAGATCAAAAGTGAGCACGGTAATGCCGGCCCGGCAGACTACTTGATAACCGTTGGGCATGGTATCCCTCCCTGTGATCCGGCACATCGTCAAATTGACTGAAAGATAGCACCGGGCCAGGCACGAGAATGCCTCCCGGACCGATCATCCTATGGAGCGGTGGTGGTTTCCAGCAGGCCGTTGAGCTGGGCCAGGGTGCGGGCGATGTCGGCATAGGTGCTGCTGGCCGCACCGCTTTGCAGCAGCGACTGCATCTTGCCGGCCACCAGCTCGTACAGCTGGCGCACCTGCTCGGCGGTCACGGTCAGGCCCGGCGTGAGCGCAGCGGTTTCCTGCCAGACCGGTATGTGCACAGTGTACCCCAGACGCTCTTTGATTAATCCGGCCAGGGTTTGCGCCGCCTGCGGCTCCCCGTGCACCAGAAAGACCTGGCGGGGCGGCGCGCTAAAAGCGCCCAGCCAGCCCAGCAGGGCCTCCTGGTCGGCATGGGAGGAGTAGCCGTCAATTTGCCGGATGTCGGCCCGCACGGCGATGTCCTCGCCGTGGATGCGGATTTGCTTGACTCCCTCCAGCAGCCGGCGGCCCTTGGTACCCTGGGCCTGGTAGCCCACAAAAAGGATGGTGCTCTCGGGACGCCACAAATTATGCTTTAAGTGGTGTTTGATCCGCCCGGCATCACACATGCCGCTGGCCGAGAGGATCACCGCCCCGCCCTTAATCTTGTTCAGCTCCAGGGATTCCCGGGCGCTGACCGTGTAGGTGAGACCGGGCAGCTGCAGCGGGTTCTCCCCCCGGGCGATCAACTGGCGGGTTTCCTCGTCGAATATATGCGGATATTTTTTAAAGACCTCGGTGGCGGCAACCGCCATGGGGCTGTCGATGTACACCCGCATGGGGGGAAACTGGCCAGCCCGCACCAGCAGGTTGATGTCATAGAGCAAGTCCTGGGTGCGCTCCACCGCGAAGGCGGGAATGACCAGGTTGCCGCCCTTGCGGTAGGTTTCCCAGGCCACCAGCTGCAGCATCTGCCGCCGGTTGCCGGCATCGCGGTGCTGCCGGTCCCCGTAGGTGGATTCCATGACCACATAATCGGCTTCGCGCACCCTTTCCGGATCGCGGACAAAGGGCTTGTCCCGGCTGCCCAGGTCCCCGGTGAAGAGCACCTTGGTCTGGGTCGCTCCTTCATAGACATATACTTCCAGCATGGCCGATCCCAGGATGTGGCCGGCATCAATAAACCGTACACTTACATCGGGGGTCACCCGTACCAGCTGGTTGTATTCCACCCGCACAAAATTCTCCAGGCAGGCGCTGACCTCCTCGGCGGTATAAATGGGCTCCACCAGCGCCCGGCCGGCCCGGCGGTTCTTGCGGTTTAAGCGTTCTACCTCCATTTCCTGGATGTGACCGCTGTCGGACAGCATGACCGCGCACAGGTCGGTTGTGGCCGCCGTAGCATAAATGTTTTTGCGAAAACCGTGCTTGACCAGCTTGGGCAGCAGGCCGCTGTGGTCAATGTGGGCATGAGTGAGCAGCACGGCATCCACCGTAGCCGGCAAAAAGGGGAAGCGGCCGTAGTTGCGCTCGCGGATGGCCCGGGGACCCTGAAACATGCCGCAGTCCACCAGCACGCGGCTCTGCCCGGTTTCCAGCAGGTAGCAGGAACCGGTAACCGTGCCGGCAGCTCCGTAGAAGGTTATTTGCATGAGCTTCTCTCCCTGTCAAAAGGCTGTGTGCAGTAGCGTACAGGAATATAAATTCCCGCCCGCCGGGGCAAATCCCTGCCGGCCGGCGGGAAAAATCTGCACCGGACTTGACTTTGCCGGACAAAAGCGCTAATTTTGAGTACAGAAAAGGGCCGGACGTCACTCTTTCGGACCCCGGCAGGATGCACGAAGGCCGGTCCAGTTATGGCGCAATTTACTGCAAGGAGGTTTCCATATGCCCATATACGAATTTCAGTGTACCCGGTGCCAGCACAAGTTTGAGCGTCTTTGCGCCGTGGGAGAGGACGGCAGTGGTCTTGCCTGCCCGCAGTGCGGCCAGCCGGCGCCGCGCCGGCTGCTGAGCGTCTTTGCCGCCTGTAGCAAGGGCCAAAACGGCCTGACCACCTCTTTTCGCGGCAGCGCGGGCAGCAGCAGTTGCGGCAGTTGCAGCGGCGGCAGTTGCAGCACCTGCGGTCATTAAACCTTTCTCCGCCCGCCATAGTCCATATTTGAAATGCTGTCGCACCGCCCGGCAAAACACCGCGCCGGGCCAACCGCCCAGGCATAAGGCAAAAGCCCGGCTGAGCACCGGGCTTTTGTGTTTTAAACCTTGAATCTTTCCACAGCCTGCAACAGTTCCCCGCTCACCCGGGAGAGGTCCTGGGCCGAACTGGCTACCTGCTGCACGGTGGCCGAAATCTGTTCCACGGCACCGGTCAGGCGCTGCATGCCGCTGCTGGATTCCCGCGCCCCCGCCGCAATATCCTCCACCAGCTGCAGGTTGCGCTGCATGGCCTGGCCGATGCGCACCAGAGCCTGGTTGGCGCCGTCGGCCACGGCCACACCCTGTTCCACTTCCCGGGTGCCGCGGGCCATGCGGTCGGCAGCGGTTTCCACTCCGCTTTTGATCTGCTCAATCAGTCCGGCAATTTCCTTGGCCGCACTGCCCGACTGCTCGGCCAGCTGGCGCACTTCTTCCGCCACCACGGCAAAGCCGCGGCCGTGCTCCCCGGCCCGGGCCGCTTCAATGGCCGCATTCAGGGCCAACAGGTTGGTCTGCTCGGCTATGCCGGTAATCACCGCAGTGATTTCCCCTATTTTGCCGGACAGGTGTCCCAGATCCTGCACCGCTCGGGAAATGTCCTCGGCCGCATCCTTGATGGAAGCGATTTTGCGCACGGTATCCTCTACCGCCGCCAGCCCTTCCTGGCCGGTTTTTTCCACCTGGCTCACCTCTGCGGCCGCCCGGGCGGCGTTATCCGCCCCCTGGGCCGAGGTGGCGGACACCTGGGTGGCCGTACTGACCACCTCTTCCACCGTGGCGCTGGCCTGCTGGCCGGCGGCAGCCAGCTGCTGGCTCTGGGCAGCCACGGTGTTGGCTATGCCCAGCACACTGGAGACCAGCTCGCGCAGGTTCTCGGCCATGCGGTTGAGCTCGGCCGCCAGCTGGCCGATTTCATCATGGGCCGGCAGGGCGATGGTGGCCGTAAAGTCCCCGGCCGCAAAGCGCTGCGCTCCGGCCAGCACGGCCAGCACCGGCTTTTTCACACTGCGGTAAATCAGCGCGCTGACCAAAAGGGCCAGCAGCACCGCTGCACCGCCAGTAATCAGTATCACCTGACTGGCCCGTTTCATCCGCCGGTCAAATTCGCCCACCGCCCGGCTCATCACGCCGCCCCCGCTCTCGGCTAGGGTTTTCATGCCCACCTGGACGGCTTCCTGCACCGGCCGGATCTGGGCCGCCACCACCTGGATGTGTTCGGGCTTTTCCCCGGCATCCACTTTGGGCACCAGGACGTTTTTCACCGTGCGGTCGTACTCCTGGACCATGGCTTTGTATTTTTCCACCAGCGCTTTGTCTTCCTGGTTTACCAGAGCTGCCAGCCCGTCCAGCGATTGTTTGACCATTTCAATCTGGCGGCTGTAGCGGGCCAGGTAGGTGGGGCTGCTAAAATACAGGTAGCCATAAAGGGCCGATACGGCCATTTCCATGTCGTTCTGGGCCTGCAGGGCCAGGGTCTTTTGCCGGTCGACCTGCACCAGCTGGTTCAGCTGCCGGGCCAGATCATTGAATGAGACTATGCTTTCTCCCGCCACTTCCCCCAGGAAAAGCAGCAGCAGCAAAAAGCCCAGCGCCAGGCGGGCGCCAATTTTCAAGCGCATATTTACTACCTCCCTTGCACTTTTTTATGTTGCTATGGCCCGGTGCCTCCTGCGGGAATTTCAGGCCCAAGGCACTGACACCGCCCGGCCGGCCCGCAGGGAGGCCGGCACATCAATGATGCGCTGGTTGGCCGAACCGCGGAAGGGCAGGTGCAGCGTGCGCCGGGCCAGCACAAAGGGGCCGTCCACCAGGTAGTCAGTCTGCCGGAGCAAGCGGTGCACATCGGGCCACTGCCCGGCCATTTCCAGCAGCTCTTCCCAGGTGTAGCCGCTGTAGGTCATCACATCCAGCCCCGCCCGGCGCACCGCTGCCGCCAGCGCGGCCAGGGCCGCCGCCTGTCCGAAAGGCTCGCCCCCCGACAGGGTGATGCCCTGCAGCAGAGGGTTGCGGGCCACTTTTTCCAGCACGGCGGCCAGGGGTACCAGCTCACCGCCCCGCTCATCCCAGGTGTGCGGGTTGTGACAGCCGGGACAGCGGTGCGGACAGCCCTGGGCGAACACCACCAGCCGCAGGCCGGGCCCGTCCACCACGCTTTCCTCCACAATGCCGGCCAGGCGCAGCATGATTTCTTCATTCTGGTTCATCCATTCACCTGCCTTCATTTATCGACACTCCAAGAGCAACAACATTACCGCACTGCGCTGGATTACCCCTGCTGCAGGACCCGGAACAGGATTGTGGACATAACTTGTATAATAGTTTAATTTGACAGCAAGCGACCTTTTTCCTGCTGGTTGACAGTTTTTCCCTGGCAAATCTCCTAAAAATAAAAGCAGGCCGGCCCGGCCTGCTTTTTTCTGCCCGATCCCGCGGGTTTCCCCGCGGGATCGGCAGACCGCCTCCGCCCACGGCGGAGAGGAAATCATCCGCTTCAACCACCGCTGCAGGAGGGCTCCCGGGGTTCCCCGGCTGGCGCTTCGCCCGCCACGCCCTGACGAATGCGGTCATTGATGTTCTCCCACAGTTCGTGGAAACGCAAGGTACACTCGTAATAGTTTTTCACCACCGGGTTGGCCATGGCTTTAGCCTCGGCATCGCGCAGCGTCTGCAGGTTTTCCGGAGTCAGGCTGTGGCCCTGCATCTGCATGCGGGCATAGGAGCTCTGCAGGTCCTGAAAATCCTTGACCATGCGCCGGGCTTCCGGATCGCGGCGCACCTCGTCCTCGGCGGCGCGCATTTTTATGTACTCTTCCGTGGTGGAGATATGCCGTCCTAGTTCATAGGCTTTTTCCAGCAAGTCCATTTTTTCACCTCCCTCTACCGGTTTCGCTGTTATCCGCCAAAATCCTGCTCCACTCCGGCCTGCCGGCGATAAAGTTCCAGCATTTCCCCGAGCCGGGCCGGATCCACCGGCCGGCCCAGGGCCGGAGTAGCAAAATAGCGGGGCGCGAAATAAAGCCGCCGGGTGCTGTAGCCCAGCTGGCTGCGCAGGCGGTTTTTTAGCTGGAAAACTTCTTCCCCCAGTTCCGCCAGCTCTGTTCTGCTTCGCTCTATCCCCACAGCGGCCAGGGCCTGCTGAACCACCTCCGGAGTGTAGATTTCCCGGGCAAAAAGGCAGGTGCACAGGCAGTTCAGCACATTGCGCCATTTTTCTTCGGCGATGAGTTCCTGCACCATGCGGGCTTCGTCCCAGCCGTTTTTCAGCGCCTTCTGGTCGATGGAGTACCCCGCATTGTCCAGGTGGGAGTGGCGGGCTCCCACAGCCAGCCCCAGCAGGTTGGCCGGGCCGGTATGATAGCCGGCCATTTCGTGCCCGCCCAAACACAGGGCGTACTCCCGGCCGCCCAGCTGCTCCACCGCCTGCGCCAGCCCCCGGGCCAGCAGGGTATAGAGCTCATTGGGCTGCCTGACCAGATTCTCCAAGGCCGTCAAATAACCTTCCACCTGGTCGAACTCGGGCCGGCAGCCCAGCTCCTCCTCCCGCACCAGCCCGTTCTGGTAAGCCTCGGTAAGCCAGGCCAGCAGCACGCCGGAGGAGATGGCGTCCAGGCCATAAAGCTCCACGGCCTCAATCAGGTCGTAAACCTTCTCCGGACTGCTCATTCCCAGCAGCGAACCCAGGGCGTAGATCAGCTCGTGGTCGTAGGACAGGGCTATCGACTCGTACTCATAACCGGGAGCGAACTGGCGCCGCCGCAGGCCGATATGGATGCACCCCACGGGGCAGCCCGCGCAGGCCACCTTGCGCACCAGGGTGCTTTCCGCAAAAGCCCGCCCGCTGATGCGCTCGGCCGCCTCAAAGCTGCTCTGCTGCAGATTGCGGGTGGGCAGGGCGCCCAGCTCGCTGAGCAAGCTCACATTGACCGAGGTGCCCAGAGCGTGGTACTTTTCCATCACATCGGTGCGCACAGCCTGCCGGTAGATCTGATCATAGATTTCCCGGTACTGTTTGGGCCGAGGCACCGGGTAGTCCCGGTCTCCGTAGATGACCAGGGCTTTGAGATTTTTAACCCCCAGTACGGCCCCCAGGCCCAGACGGCCGAAATGGCGGTAGGTATCCACATTGACACTGGCAAAAGCCACACCCTTTTCGCCGGCCGGACCGATGCGCAGACAGGAGCGAAAACCCCGCCCCGGCTCCAGCTGGCGCAGCAGGCGGCCGGCTTCCTCGCAGTCCAGCCCCCACAGGGCAGCAGCGCTTTTAAAACGCACGCCGCCGGGCCCGATGGACAGGTACACCGGCTGCTCGGCCCGGCCGGTAATCACGATGGCGTCCCAGCCGGCCAGGCGCAAGGCCAGAGCCAGGCGCATGCCGGCATAGCTCTCCCCCCAGCCGCCGGTGAGGGGGGAGCGAAAAACCGCCACCCCCTTGGTGCACATGGGAAAAAAGGCGGCCAGCGCCCCGGCGGCCAGCACCACGGGCTGGTGGGCGTCCAGGGGCGATGCCGGCACGTCCACCAGCCCGGCAAACAGTTTGGTTGCCAGGCCGACGCCCCCCAGGTAGTGCTCCAGCCCGCCGGCCGGCAGCACCCCCACCCGGCGCTCGCTCAGGTCGATTTGCAAAATGCGCAACATCTGGCCGCTCATGCTCTCTCCTCCATTTGCAGCACATCGTGCGGGCAGTAGCGGGTGCAAGTGCCGCACTGGATGCAGACGATGGGCCGGTTCCTGGACTCGTCAAATTTGATCACCTGCACCACACAGGCCTCCACACAGTCCCGGCAGCCCAGACAGAGCTCGGGGCGGAATTTCACCCCGCCGCCCGGGCGGGGCGCCAGCGCCCCGCAGCGGCAGGCCCGGGCACAGGGAGCATCGGGGCAGGCGCGGCAGATGTCGGCTACCAGGCGGCTCTGCAGGCCGCCCACCGTGCGGATGGTCAGGGCGGCCTTTTGGGGCGACAGGCTGCCCTGGGTGGTGCGGGCACAGGCCAGCATGCAGGAGTAGCAGCCGATGCATTTTTTCATCCCCGGCGCGGTAAGCACTTTGGGCATAAAAGGGCTCCTCTCAAAACTCGTGCACTGTGCGGTCGTAGAGCTCGGCCACCTTGCTATCGTTGAAGCGATCCACTGTGGACAGGTACCCGGTGATGCGGCGCACCCGGCGGATTTCCGGGCAACCGCAGGCCGGACAGCGCTCCTCATTGATCACGCCGCTGCTGCCGCAGCCCGTGCAAAAGTCCACCGGGTAGTTGACGGCGGCATAACCCATATCGCAGGCCGCCATGTGGCGGATGATCTTCTCCATGGCCGCCAGGTTGTGCACGGGCGGCGCAGCCATTTCCACATAACTGATGTGTCCGGCGTTGCAGTACTTGTGGAACGGCCCTTCAATGCTTATTTTCTCAAAACTGCTGATGGGATATCCCACCGGCACATGGAAGGAGTTAGTATAATAATCCTTGCCGGTCACTCCGGGGATGATCCCGTACTCTTTGCGATCCAGCCGCACAAACCGGCCGGAAAGCCCCTCGGCCGGGGTGGCCACCAGGGTGTAGTTGAGGTCGAACTCCTCGCAGGCCTCATCCACCGCCCGGCGCATGTGGGCCACTATGGCATGGCCCAGCTCCCGGGCCTCCTCGCTCTGGGCATGATGGTAGCCGGTCAGGGCGGTGAGGGCCTCGGCCAGGCCGATAAAGCCCACGGCCAGGGTGCCGTTGACTATGGCCGGCTCGATGGGGTCGCAGGGCCCGAGGCCCTGGGAGCCCAGATAGAGGCCCTGGCCCATGACAAAGGGCATGTCCTTGACCTTCAGCCGGGCCTGCACGGTGAAGCGGTGGTAAAGCTGCTCGATGGTCAGGCGCAGCATCTCGTCCAAATAGGTGTAAAAGCGCTTCAAACTGCGTTCGGCCTTGATGGCCAGCCGGGGCAGGTTGATGGTGGTGAAGGAAAGGTTGCCCCGCCCGTCGGTTATTTCCGGACCCCGCCGGTTGGCCATCACCCGGCTGCGGCAGCCCATATAGCTGACCAGATCGCCGTAGGGCTGGTTGAAGCTGGCATCCATGAAGCTGAAGGTGGGGTTGAGGCGTTTGGCCGCCACCCGCACGGCCAGCTGGAACAGGTCGTAGTTGGGATCGCCGGGGCTAAAGTTCACCCCTTCTTTCACCCGGAAGATAATGTTGGGGAAGATGGGGTTCTCACCCCGCCCCAGGCCGGCCTCGTAGGCCAGCAGCAGGGCTTTAGTCACCCGCCGCCCGGCCTCGCTGGTATCGGTGCCCAGATTGATGGACGAAAATGGCACCTGGGCCCCCGCCCGCGAGTTGTGGACAAAGATACCCTGTGCAGTTAAAAAGTTTTCGTTATCGGCTACAGAAATATCATAAACGTAGGGCTCGTGTGCCAGAGGGGTGATTTGCTTCACCCGCACCGGACGAATATTGCGCGCTATTTCTAACCTTTCCAGTAACTGCTCCATTTGATCGTTTTTTTGCAGCACCATGCCCGCCCAGCGCATAATCAGTCGGGGGCTGCGGCAGTTGTTGTTTATTCGCCCACCTGCACAGCGCATACCCAGATCGAGCGGCAGCAGGAAGCGTTCCAACCAATCGGCATAGGGTAAGAATACCGGCAAATATTTGCACATCCGGGGCAACTCGCCCCGCTCCAACAACTTTTGGAGATGGTAGCGCTCACTACTGCTAATATCTGGCAGGATGGATTTTATTTCTTCCCGCCAGAACTGCTCGTTAGCCAATTTTTTTACCAGTTCTTTTTCCTCAGCAGTCAACAAACGGCTGCGCAAGTCAAAGATCAACTCTTCAATATAAAGGGGCTTGATTCTGTAATGTTCAGCATTGCGGCATTTAATGCCATAAACTGCAGCAATCAAAGGCCGCAAATACTCATAATCATATGGAGTTTGCTCACCGGTAACGTGATAAAGCTCCGCCAGATCGGCTCTTTTTGTACCTGAAATTGTCAGGGCGGTGGCATAATAACCGCCAATAGCCAGGCGGTACCTTTGTTGGGCAGATGCAAAGTTTGTGCTAACCTCCTGCTCCTGGGATATAGAGGCCGGCAGACCCAGGCGGGTAAGCAGCAAATAGATCCCATCGCGCAGCTCCTGCGATATAGTGCTGCAGGCAACTTTGTTCTTGCCTACCGTGCCATCCCCGCTTAAATAACCATCCAGAAAAGCGTTGATGACCGAGGAACGGGCAAAGAAAATCTCACTGGGTACTTTCTTGCTGCTCGCACCCCGCCCGCACTTATCTGCCAAAAACGCAGCAAACGCCTTCCCCACCCGGCAGACCAAATCGCGAGCCCGCCCCTGGGCATCGTAGCGCAGGCCGGTAGTAAACAGGGGATGGATACCGGCGAGAACCTGCTGAACCTTTTGCTCCAAATCCCGATCAAAGAGAGCCAGATAAACCGTAGAGCCGTATACCGACCCTTCAGCCACATATAGACCCATCAACCAGGCCAAATTTTCATCCAGGCGTAAACTGCTCAAAGTATATTTGCTATTAACCTGGTAAGAAGTGAGGTCATACACGTGCTCCCGTTCCGGCACCTGCCAGCAGGCCGGCGTCAATCCCGACTGTAACCAGCGGGGCGGCACAGTTGTTACTCGCCCCTCACTGTCCAGCGCCATCATGGAGTGGTTGTCAGTAACACAAACCTTCTGACCGCTTTTTAACTTCACTTCCAGCAACTGATGGCAATTGACGTGCTGCCAGGAAGCCGTAATTTCTTTCAATTCGGTTCTCCCGGTTTGATAATTGAGGCTCAGGGCCATATAGCGCCCCGGCTCGAACATTTTATGAAACTCCACCATACTGACAGTAAAAAGATTTTCTTTCTTTCGGTCATAAATCCATATCCGCTCGTCGGCCCGCAAAGAATGCATGGAGTTAAGATTATATACCAGTGCTTCCATAGCCTGGTAGGTCTCAAAGTCGTCGGCCTGTTCCACAAAGGGGGCCATGTCCCGGTCGAAGGCGGCAAAGGACTGGCCGCCGTACATATCGTTCTGGGAGCTCTGCAGGATGATGGCCGCCAGGGCCGTGGCCGAAGTGGGCCGGCGGGGCGGGCGGATGTAGCCGTGACCGGTGTTGAAACCCTCGGTGAGCAACCGGCCCAGGGGAATCTGCAGGCAGTTGAGTGTTTTGCCATAGTAATCCAGGTCATGAATATGGATGTCGCCCCGGCGATGCGCGCTGGCCACCTCTTCGGGCAGCAGGCGGCTCAGATAGTACTTCTTGCTGGCCGCGCTGGCAATTTGCAGCATTTTGGCCGAGGGAGAGTTGCTGATGTTGGCGTTTTCCCGGCTGGTTTCCTCCAGGATTTCCTCCACCGCGTCCATCAGGTCGCTCTTGGCGTCGCGAATGCGGGTGCGCCGGTCCCGGTACAGGATGTAGGCCTTGGCCGTGCGGGCGTGGCCGGCCTCGATGAGCACCTTTTCCACCACGTCCTGCACGTCCTCCACGCCGAAAACGCTGCCGTTGTACTTTTTCTTGAGCATTTTCAGCACTTCGATGGTCAGCTCCATGGCCGTCTGGCGGTCCTCGCCGCCCACGGCCCGCGCCGCCTTGAAAATGGCATCGGTGATCTTGGTTTCGTCAAAGGGCACTTCCCGCCCGTCGCGCTTGCGGATAATCTTGAACATGCCTTCCCCACCTTCTCTATATCTGGTTGCCTGCTGCGATCATCAAGCTGGCGGACGTCTATTGCCGGTTGCGTGGTTGCGCTACAGCGAGTGCTGGCTGCGACCCAGTTTCTCGATTTCGCGGATAAAACTGCGCAGGTCGTTAAACTCGCGATAAACCGAAGCGAAGCGCACATAGGCCACTTCATCCAGCTGGCGCAGCAGCTGCATGGCCAGCTCGCCAATGCGCCGGCTCTCCACCTCGGCCTGGGCGGTCTGGCGCAACTGGCGCTCAATGGCCGCCACCAGGTCGCTGAGCTCCTCGGTGGCCACCGGCCGTTTGCGGCAGGCCAGGGCCAGCCCATCCAGCAGTTTCTGGTGGCTAAAGGGCTCGCGCCGCCCGTCCTTCTTCACCACCATCAGCGGCTGCTCCTCCAGCCGCTCATAGGTGGTAAAGCGCTTGCCGCAAACGGCACACTCCCGCCGCCGGCGCACCGCCGCTCCTTCCTCCACCGGCCGGGAATCCAGCACCCGGCTGTCGGCCTGCTGGCAAAAAGGGCATTTCATCCTTCATTCACCACCCGCCACAACATGCGCCAACTTTTGCGGTGCCCGGCCGGCCTGCCGCCAGCCGGCCGGCTACCGGCCTGCGCCCCGGAGCGCATGTTTGCAACATTATGTAGTGCAACATATACGGATATTATACTATATCTGGACAATGGCACCTAAATTTGTGCGAGGCCAAAAAAATTGCACCGGAGAAGATAGCTCTTCCCCGATGCAAAAATTTTACCAAAAAAGGATACTGCGGCCTGTTGACAGCCGCTCCGGCACCTGTTCCACCAGCAATTTCCTGTCCAGTCACCCGGACAGCGCCGCCTGTTAATAAAAATTTAATCTCCTCTACCGCCGCTGCCGGGGGAAGATCCACCCTCCCCCTACCGCAAATAACCTCCGGCGGAAAATTCCCGCCGGTCCTCATAGGGCGGACCGATTTCCACCAGGATGACATCCACGCCGATGCGCACAATCTTCTCCCAGGGTACGATGATCTCGTCCTCCCGGCCCCAGAAGCCCATCAACCGGCTGCCGGGCACGGCCAGAACAAGGGCGGCGATGCGCCCTTCGGCCAGGTCAATGTCGATATCCTTGATGGGGCCCAGGCGCCGCCCGTCCACGATATTGACCACCTCGCGCAGGCGCAGGTCGGAAATCTTCACCACCGCCGCCGCCTCCCCCGCCGGCTCCGGCCGCCCGCCCCGCTTTCCGCAGAGTGGGACAGAGCGCGGCTAACACATTCCGGCAGTAGCCGGTCTGCTAAATTTATATGCTAAAGAAACTTTTTTTAGTGCCGCTCCTGCCGGCTACAAATTCAATAATTTTTGCATACTATCCCAGAAATAGCTGCGCAGCTGCGTTTTGCCGGTACGGGAATGTGTGGTAATTTTCCCAAATCCATCCTGACTATGCTCGCTCCGCACTCCGAAGCACAGGGGCGGGTAGAGCACCCCCCACCAGTTATAGCCCCGGCCCTCACCCAGGTAGATCTGCACGGCCGTGTACTCCCCGGCCGGCACGGTGCGCGGCAGCGGCCCCGCCAGCACTTTGGCCGGATAATCCCGCTGCCCCAGAGTGACGGTCACCGGATACCCGGCCCCGGCCCGCTGCAGGGCCTGGCGGGCCGCGTCGCACAGCACCGCCGCATCCGGCACGGGCCCGCTTTGCGCCGCCAGGCCAACCGGGGCGCATGCAGCAGGGGCTCCCGCTACCTCTACGCCCTGCCGGGCCAGACTGTCCAGCACAGCCTGAAGTACCTGCTGCTTGACCCGCTGATCGGCCAAAGTGTTGCTGCGGGCCACAATGTGCAGGCGCAGTAAATCGCACATCTGCTCGTACTGATACTGGCTGGCGCTCCAGCACACTGCCCAAACCACCGCCAGGACGATTGCCGCCCCGCACCGGCCGGCCCGCTGGCATAATTCACGATGTTTTCCGGCTTTGCTTTTCAGCAAGCCAGAAAACCAGTTAGTCAAAGTCATTATTGTTCACTACCCGCACATTAATTAGTTTCTATTACATATATTGCCATAATGTGCGGAATTTATACAAAACAAAAGCCGGCCCGCCAGATTGCGGTACCGGCTGCTGCTTGTCCGGACTGACTCTACAAATATTTGCGCATGTGTCCCAGGGCCGCTTTTTCCAGCCGGGACACCTGGGCCTGGGAGATACCGATTTCCTCGGCCACCTCCATCTGGGTCTTGCCCTCGTAAAAGCGCAGGCGCAGGATGTGTTTCTCCCGCTCCCCCAGACGGCTCAGCGCCTCCCGGATGGCTATGCCCTCCAGCCAGGAGGCATCGTGGTTTTTTTCATCGCTGATCTGGTCCATGACAAAGATGGGATCGCCGCCGTCGTGATAAATGGGCTCAAAGAGCGATACCGGCTCCTGGATGGCGTCCAGGGCGAAAACCACTTCTTCCCGGGGCAGCTTGAGCTCACCGGCGATTTCGTTAATAGAGGGCTCGCGCGCATACTTGTTCACCAGGGCGTCGCGCACCTGCAGGGCTTTGTAGGCCACGTCGCGCAGGGAGCGGCTCACCCGGATGGGGTTGTTGTCACGCAGGTACCGGCGGATCTCGCCGATGATCATGGGCACGGCATAGGTGGAAAACTTGACATTCTGGGAAAGGTCGAAGTTATCGATGGCCTTCATCAAGCCGATACAGCCCACCTGGAAAAGGTCGTCCACATATTCGCCGCGGTTGGTGAAGCGCTGGATCACGCTCAGCACCAGCCGCAGATTGCCGTTCACCAGCTTCTGGCGGGCTTCCCGGTCGCCATTGTGCATGGCCTCAAAAAGGGAGCGCATCTGTGCTCCGGTCAGTACGGGCAGCTTTGCTGTGTTGACACCGCAGATCTCTACCTTGTTGACAAGCATTTACGCCCCCACCTCACCTTTTCAGTTCAGGTTTAGTTATTGCCGGGGGTTTCATGCTTTATACCCGAACATACTATTCCATCCGGCTGATCTCCTTGCGCAGCCGACCAATGATCCGCTTCTCCAGCCGGGAAATGTAGGACTGGGAAATGCCCAGCAGGTCGGCCACCTCCTTCTGGGTTCGCTCCGGGCTGTTGTTCAGGCCGAAACGCATCTCCATGATCTTGCGCTCGCGCTGGCTGAGCTTCTGCAGGGCTAGATGCAGCAGCTTGCGCTCCACATCTTCTTCCAGGTATTTATAAATTATATCATTCTCCGTACCCATGACATCGGAGAGCAAGAGCTCGTTGCCATCCCAGTCGATGTTCAGGGGTTCGTCGAAAGAAACCTCGCTGCGGGTCCGGCTGTTGCGCCGCAGATACATGAGAATTTCATTTTCAATGCAGCGGGATGCATAGGTGGCCAGCTTGATCTTTTTGGCCGGTTCAAAAGTGTTGACCGCCTTGATCAGGCCGATGGTGCCTATGGATACCAGATCTTCAATGCCCACACCGGTATTCTCAAACTTGCGGGCGATATACACCACCAGGCGCAGGTTGCGCTCAATCAGCACACCGCGCACGCCGGCATCGCCCGCCGCCAGTTTTTCCAGCAGTGTGCTCTCTTCATCACTGCTCAGAGGAGGCGGCAGGGCCTCGCTGGAGCCCACATAGTGCACTCCGGCCGGCTCCTGCCAGAAGCGACGCCAGCGCCCGACCAGCGCCCGCCACCACCCGGCCAGTCTGTCTGCCCACCCGCGCCAGTTCATATTTTTCACCCCCCGCAGGCTTTAGCCCGCCTCAAGCAGGCGGCACAGCCAGCAAGTCCGCAGGCAGCAGTGCGGCCGGATGGCCGCAGGCCACCAGGCCGCTGCCGGCCAGCGCCACCGGCACCTGCCGGCGGACGATGCGCCGGCTACCGGCCCGGATTTCCAGCTGCTCCACCCGCACAGCGGGCAGCACTCCCGCTCCACCCACCGTACAGAAGGGCAACAGCATGACACCCGAAGGCGCACCGGCCGGCACTGCCCGCCCGGCCAGCACATCCCGGCAGAATTGTGCTACCTCCCCCGGCAGCCGGTCCAGCACGGCATCACCGGCCACAATCAGCACCGGACAGCGGCTGACCGGGTCCACCAGCCGGTTGCCCGTATCCACCAGGGCCGGGAGCACTGTACCCTCTAAAGGCCGCCCCAGGCGCACGGTCACCGTCCCCCGCTCGGTGCGGCAGAGCTCCTCCCAGTCCGGCGGCACACGCATGAGCAGCACCACACCCAGTATCCCGGCCAGGGGCATGGCCCAGACCGCCTGCTCCTGCAGCACGGCCAGAGGACGGCCCACCAGGCTGGCATAGTCTCCTCCGGCCAGCCAGAAGCTGTGGGCCAGGAACAGGCCGGCCAGGGTGAAGGAGGCCAGGTAAAAATACACCAGGGAGCGGCACAGGCGCTGCCAGGGCACCGGCCAGAAGGCCAGGCCCAGCATGAGCAGTGAAACCAGCAGTTTGCACGGCAGCATGTACAGCACCGGACTAAATCCCAGCACCGCCAGCAAGGCATATCCCGCACCGAGCGTAGCGGCGGCCGCCAGGCGCCAGGGCCGCACCTGCAGGCGGGCAAACCGGGCGCAGACCGCCAGCAGAAAATAATCAATGGAGAAATTGGTGATCAGCACTACATCGCCGTAAACCACCTGGGCAGGCAAAAGCTCACCACCTTTGCCGGCGGACGTACCATTACCCATTATATGGCCGTCCTGCCATGAATATGACCCCGAGCATAAAAACACCATACCCAAACACCCCCTGCGTCACCTGCCGGCAACAGGGGAGGTTGGACAATCCTTGTGGTCTGGTTAGAATTATACAACAACCTTCTGGTAAAATTTGTTATTATGTGCCTGTCGAGAAAAATTATATAAAAAGAGAAAAAGCCGTCCCGTTCAGGACAGCTCCCCTAAGGCTTGCTTTGAAATGGCGTGCCGGTGCAGACCGTCTGCCTCTACCGCCCCTGGCGGCGCAGAAAAACCGGGATTTCGTAGTCTTCCCGGGGCCCAATGGGGCGGGGTTCCACCACATCGGTGCGCGGACGATCTTTTTTGCTCACCCGGTGCTCAAAGCCGGTGGCAATCACGGTTACCCGCACATCATCCTCCATGCGCTCGTCAATCACCGCCCCGAAGATAATGTTGGCTTCGGGATCGGCCGCCTGGAAGATGATCTCGGCGGCCTCGTTAACCTCGAACAGGCTCAGAGAAGTGCCGCCCGTGATGTTGAGCAGCACGCCGCGGGCCCCTTCGATGGAGGTCTCCAGCAGGGGACTGGAAATGGCGATCTTGGCCGCCTCGGCAGCCCGGCCCTCACCGCTGGCCGTACCAATGCCCATCAGGGCCGATCCGGTTTCCTTCATAATGGTCTTGACATCGGCAAAGTCCAGGTTGATCAGGCCGGGCACGGCAATCAGGTCCGAAATGCCCTGCACGCCCTGGCGCAGCACATCGTCAGCAATGCGGAAGGCTTCCACAATGGAGGTGTTCTTGTCAATCACCTGCATCAGCCGGTCGTTGGGAATGGTAATCAGGGTATCCACCCGGGCCTTCAGGTTCTGGATGCCGGTCTCGGCCTGGGTCATGCGCTTGCGCCCCTCGAAGGTGAAGGGCTTGGTCACCACGCCCACGGTCAGCGCGCCCAGTTCCTTGGCAATTTCGGCCACCACCGGCGCCGCCCCGGTGCCCGTACCGCCCCCCATGCCGGCGGTAACAAAGACCATATCGGCACCCTTCAGGGCGGCCATAATCTCTTCCCGGCTCTCCTCGGCCGCTTTCTGGCCAATTTCCGGATTGGCGCCCGCCCCCAGCCCCTTGGTCAGTTTTACACCAATTTGAATTTTCTGGTTGGTAAGCGACATCTGCAGGGCCTGGGCATCGGTGTTGACAGCAATGAACTCCACCCCTTTGAGCCCGGAGCTGATCATGCGGTTGACCGCGTTGTTGCCACCGCCCCCCACCCCAATGACCTTGATATTGGCAAACTGATTGAGATCCAGCTCGAAGTCCAGCATTTTTTTCCTCCTCCATACCGCTACCTGTTGCCAAAACTGTGATCCGGATACTGAAAGAACTCCCAGTCACATCTTCCCCGGACAATCATCTATGTAATTAATTTATTGCCAGGGAAAAAGAGGGACTCCCTCCCTGCCCAAGCCACAATATGGTAAACCATACAGGCTTTCCTAATATACTTATTTCAACACCAATCAAGTTTTTCCTTTACCCCGGCCCAGGCTGGCCGATAAATTTTCAGCGTTTTTCAATCAAATGGCGGCGGATGATGGCCAGGTTGTTAAAGATGCGCACCCCAAAAGCCACCACGGCGGCCAGATACAGATCGATCCCCAGGCGCTCCCCCACAAAAGCCAGACCGGCCGCCAGCAGGGCATTGCTGAAAAAGCCGCTCAGAAAGATCCGGTGATCAAATTTGTCCTCCAGGGCCGAACGCAGACCGCCGAACACCGAGTCCAGCGCCGCCAGGGCGGCCACCGAAAAATATTTGGCATACACCTGGGGTAAAACCACCGGAATGTTCCAGCCCAGCAGCACACCCAGCCCCAGGCCCGCCAGCGCCAACCATATGCTCAGCCCCAACGCCCTCATCCTTTCTCTTATTTCCCGGCCGCCACTTTGGCGTAGGTGAACTGCACATCGCCGCTGTAGCCGGGCACAGTAATGGCATCATGCTCCATGATTTTCAGTTCAATCCCCAGATCCCGCAGATAGTCGGCCAATCCGCCCGGTATCTCCAGGGCACTGCGCAGTTTCTGGCGGTTCCCCACCACCAGTACGTGGTAGGGCGGGGAAATGCGGCTCAGGTTGACATTGATAAAAGAGCCGGCCAGGCGGATCTCCGAGGTAGCGATGATGCGCTGCCCGTTGATGGCAATGGCCTGCGCCCCTGCCGCCCGCAGCTCGTTGACCAGCCGCAGCAGGTCCTCGTCGCGCACAATGAACAGGCTGCCGGGCGCCGCAGCGCTGGGCGGGTTGTCCAGGGTGAGCTCCAGACCTTCTCCCGACAGCGGAACCAGACCGGCCGCCTGTCGGGTCTTGGCCAGCTCGTCCTCCAGGGCCTGGCGGGCTTGCTGCTGTCCCTGGCGGGCCCGCTGCAGCTTGTCCTGCAGGTCGGCGTACTCGCTCTGAAGGCGCTGGGTATCTTTTTCCACCTGCTTGAGTTCCACCAGCAACTGCTGGGCCCGGTCGGAGGGAATGCCCTGCTCGATATAGCTGGTGACCCGGAACTGCTGGGTCAAAAAGGCTCCCAGAAACACCGCCACCAGCAGGAGCGAGATGCTGGTCGTCCAGGGCTGCTTCAAATTCCAAACCCCCCCGCCAGGGCCGGAATGGTGATCCGGTCCAGTTTGTGCATGCTCACCTGGATGCCCCAGAAACGCAGGCTTTCCACCACTCCGCCGCGCATGTTCAGGGCGGAGAGCATGGTTTCGGGGTTGCCGATGGCATAGATGACAAAAGGCGGCGTGAGGCGCTGGCTCTTGTTGGTCAAAATAGTGGGCCCGATGCAGCGGATCTCGCTGGTGGCGGTAAGGCGCTGCTCGTTGATGGCCAGCGCTTCGGCGCCGGCCGCCTTCAGCTCGTTGATCACTCTCAGCACATCCTCATCGTGCAGGACGTACAGGTTGGGGTTTTCCCCCGGTTTAACCGCCAGATTGCTGTCGGAAAGGCGCACCTCCAGACCCGGACCCACCACTGCGGTATTGCCGGCCAGAATGCGGGCTCTTTCCAGTTCGGCCTGCAGGTCACCCAGAGCCCGGGGCGCCAGGGTGCGGTCCAGCTCGGCGCGCACGTCGGCCACCTTTTTCTGCCACGCCTCCCGCTGGCTGCGGGCCTGTTCCAGCTGACCGGCCATGGTCTGGGCCCTCTGCACCGGCTGGGTCCGGGCAATATCGCGGGTCAACTTGAACTGCACACCAAACAGCAGCCCCAGCACCAGTCCCACTAGCAGGGCGGAAAAATGCAGCGGTTTTAAACGCAACGACCTCACCCCGTCCTGGTTTTGTATTTGATTACCGGCAGGCTGGTGCTGGATACGTCAATGTATTGCACCTGGCGGACCGGCAGCGCCTTTTGCTGCAGCAATTCCTGCAGAAGCTGACCCTTACGGGACAGGTCCTCGGCCCGCCCCACCCGGCAGGGAATGCCCGGCAGGGTATAAACCGTGATGCTGCCCTCCGGTTGCACATGGATCTCGGCCAACCGGGCCAGCAGGTCGCCCGGCCAGGCCTGCACCACTGCCAGAGCGGTGCGCAATGCCGCATCTTCCAGCTGCCGGCCGGCCTGCGGCGCCAGCCGGCCCGCACCGGTGATCAGGGGCAGGTTCAATCCCCGGTAAGTGGCCGGTCCAATCACCACACCGCCATCATCCACCAGCCACAGGCCGCCGGCCGCCGGCAGCGCCGCTGCCGCCCGCCGCTCCTGCAGTACAATGATAATCCGGTCGGGCAGGCGGCGGCTGACCGAGCAGTCTTTAACAGCGGGCAGGCTCAAAAGGCGGGCCCGGGCCGCTCCCAGGTCTACTTTGAAAATATTTTGTCCGGGCACCAGACCGCTCATATCCACAACCCGGTCCCGAGAAAGAGTAATGTTACCCTGCACAGTAATTTGCTGGATCTGAAAAAGTGGCGAGCGCAGCAGGACAAAGGCTGCGATCACCGCCAGAGAAAAAAAGCAGATGCCCAGGGTGCGGTTGTAACGTCCGGGCAAAAAAATTCCCCCTGTACACCTCATGAAGGTATGGCGATCTTATTGTATCCATGATATAGCAGCCGGTGCAAACTTGTCCAGTAAGCAGACCTGAAAAAAAGGGGGCCGGATTAGCTGCTCACCCGCATAATCCTGGCCCCCAGGGCGTTATATTTTCTTTCCAGTTTTTCATAGCCACGGTCGATATGCTCCACCTTTTCAATGACGCTGCCGTTGTCCGCCGCCAGCGCTGCCAGCACCAGCGCCGCTCCCGCCCGCAGGTCGGAGGCTTCCACCACCGCCCCGGAAAGCCGCTCCACCCCTTTAATGATGGCCGTATGGCCCTCCAGATTGATGTCCGCCCCCATGCGGCGCAGTTCACTGACGTGCTTGAAGCGGTTTTCAAAAATAGTCTCACTGATAATGCTGGTGCCCTCCGCCAGCGCCATCAGGGCCATGAACTGGGGCTGCAGGTCGGTGGGGAAACCGGGATAATACAGCGTGCGTACATCGACCGCCTTCGGCCGGCTGTGCGCCGCCACCCGGATCCAGTCATCGCCGCATTCCACCTGCACCCCGGCCTCCCGCAGCTTGGCGGTCAGCGATTCCACATGCTCGGGAATCACATTGGTGATACACACATCGCCCCGGGTAATGGCTGCGGCAATCATGTGGGTGCCCGCCTCAATCCGGTCGGGGATTACGGTGTGCCGAGCGGGCTGCAGGCTTTCCACCCCTTCAATCTTGATCACATCGGTGCCCGCACCGCGCACCCTGGCCCCCATGGCGTTCAAAAAGTTCTGCAAGTCCACAATCTCGGGTTCCCGGGCGGCATTTTTGATCACGGTCACGCCCTGGGCGTGCACCGCCGCCATGATCAGGTTTTCCGTGGCCCCTACACTGGGCATATCCAGAATAATCTCGGCTCCCGTGAGCCGCTCGGCAGCAGCGTAAATGTAACCGTAGCGCTCGCTGATCTCGGCGCCCAGCATCTTCAGACCTTTTAAATGCAGGTTCATGGGCCTAGAGCCGATATTGCAGCCCCCCGGGTAGGCCACCACCGCCCGGCCGAAACGAGCCAAAAGCGGCCCCAGGACCAGGTTGGAAGCCCGCATGCGGCGGGTCAACTCGTCATTCAGTTCCAGAATGTTCACCGACGAGGCGTCCACTTCCACCTGGCCGCCCAGCCGCTGCACCCGGGCCCCCAGGCAGATCAGGGCCTGACACATTACCGCAATGTCGCTCAAGTCGGGCACACCGGCAATCACACAGCTGCCGGGGCAGAGCAGGGCCGCCGCCAGCACCGGCAGGGAGGCGTTTTTGCTGCCACTCACTTTCACCCGCCCCGCCAGGCGGTGGCCCCCCACGATCATCAACCTGGGCATAAATCCACCCCGCTTTATGCCTCACCCAGTATCCGCACTTCGCATTCCAGCTCGATGGCAAACTTCCTCTTCACAGTCGTCCGGGCCAGCTCGATCAGCGCCAGCACATCGGCGGCCCGGGCCTGCCCCAGGTTGATAATGAAGTTGGCGTGCCGGGAGGAAATCTGTGCTCCGCCTATGGTATATCCTTTTAGACCGGCGGCCTCGATCAGCTGTCCGGCCGACCCGCCGGGAGGATTCTTGAACACACTGCCCGCATTGGGCCACTGCAGCGGCTGCCGGGTCTGACGCCCGGCCAGGTTCTGCTGCATGCGCCGCCGGATGGCCTCGCTGTCGTCCGCCCGGCCCAAAAGACCCACTTCCAGCACCACCGCCCCGCTGTGCTGCAGGATGGAATAGCGATAGGCGAAGCCCAGTTCCCCGGCCGGCAGCGTTTTGATCCCCTCCCCCGGCTGAAAAACCCGCACCCATTCCACCACCTGGCTGATCTGGCCGCCATTGGCACCGGCATTCATCACCACGGCTCCCCCCACGCTGCCCGGAATGCCGCAGGCGAATTCCAGGCCGCTGATGCCGGCCGTACCGGCAGCGTGGGCCAGCCGGCCCAGTTTGAGCCCGGCCCCGCAGGTCAGGCGCAGCCCGCTGATTTCCAGGCCGGCCAGGCCGGACCCGATTTTCAACACCACACCGCGAATACCGCCGTCCCGCACCAGCAAATTGGTTCCGGCACCAATGACGGTTACCGGCACTCCCCGGGCGGCGGCCAGCTGCATGGTGGATACCACATCGGTCACCGCGGCCGGTTCCACGAAAATGTCCGCCGGACCGCCAATCCGCCAGCTGGTGTGGCGCCACATGGGCTCGGCCCGCCGCACCTGCCCCCGCACAACCTGCTGCAGCTCAGCGTACAGCCTTTCCATAGGCTTTTTCTTCCTCTCTCGCCTGCAGACACTGCACCAGTTCCCGGCCGGTCTGCCAGATGTTGCCCGCTCCCAGGGTCAGAATCAGGTCGCCCGGCCGGGCGTTTTGCAACAGATAGGCCAATATTTCCTCCCGGCCGGCCAGATACTGCACACCGCTGCGCTGCTTGAGCCGGATCTGCTCGGCCAGCCCGGCCGCATGGACGCCGGGAATGGGATCTTCTCCCGCGCTGTAGATATCACTGACGATCACCAGATCGGCATCCTGAAAGGCCGTGGCGAAGCGCTCCTGGAGCAGGGCCGTGCGGGTATAGCGGTGCGGCTGGAAAACCGCCACTACCCGGGCGAAGCCCAGCTGGCGCGCCGCCCGCAAGGTGGCGGCAATTTCACTGGGATGGTGGGCATAATCGTCCACCACCCTGATGCCGTGCACTTCTCCCAGCAGCTGGAAGCGTCGCCCTGCCCCGCTAAACCCGGCCAGCACGCGGGCCACAGCGGCAAAATCCAGGCCCAGAAAATCGGCCGCCGCCACCACTCCCAGGGCGTTTTGCAAATTATGCCGGCCGGGTACCGCCAGCTTGAGCTGCCCCAGACGCTGCCCCCGCTTATACACTTCGCCCCGGGAGCAGCCCGGGCTGAGCTCAATCTGGCGTATGGTATAGTCCGCCTGCCCGTCGTGCAAACCATAAGTCAGGTGCGTCCCCCGGTAACCGGCCAGCACCGCCCGCACGCCGGGATCGTCGGTGCAGGCCACCACCACCCCGCCCGGCCGCACCCGCTCCATAAACCGGCCAAAAGCCCGGCGGATGTTTTCCAGCGACCCGTAATAGTCCAGGTGGTCGTCTTCAATATTGGTGATGATTTCGCACCAGGGGGCGAGGCGCAGAAAGGATCCATCGCTTTCGTCGGCCTCGGCCACCAGGTACTCCCCGCCGCCCCATTTGGCATTCGTGCCCAGATCCTTCACTTCACCTCCTACCACAATGGCGGGATCCAGATGGTTTTTCTCCAGCACCAGGGCCAGCATGGAAGTGGTGGTGGTCTTGCCGTGCGCGCCGGCCACGGCCAGGCCGCGCTTTAAATCCATCAGGGCGGCCAGCAGTTCACCCCGGTGCCAGACGGGAAGATTTTTCTCCCCGGCCGCCACCAGTTCCGGGTTGCCCGGCCGGATGGCCGTGGACACCACCACCAGGCCCGCACTGCCGATATTTTCCGCCCGGTGACCGATGGCTACCGGAATGCCCAGGGCCCGCAGTTTCTGGACCGTACCGCTTTCCTGGATGTCCGAGCCGGTGACCAGGTGGCCCAGTTCCAACAGGATCCTGGCCAGACCGCTCATCCCGGCACCACCAATGCCAATAAAATGAACATTTCGGGGAATCTGCAATTTGTCTATCATCTCCTTAAGCTCTGGCTCCCGCAGCCCAGCTCCCACCCGGGGCAGAAGAGGATGTAATATATTATGCAGCGGGGGCTTTACTGGTTAATGAACCGGGTAATCTTATCCGCACCGTCCGGGCGCCGCCGCCGGCGCCGGAACCTCCTGGCGCAGATCCCACTGTATATACATGAAAGCGGCGGGGTAGGCTGTCAGCCGCCCCGCTGCATGATTGCCGCCACCGTATCCAGAATTTCCTCCAGAGCCCGCGGCCTCCCCAGGGCACCCGCCGCCCGGGCCATGCTGGCCATGAGCGGGCGGTTTTCCAGCAGTTCGCCCACCTTTTGCTGCAGCAGCGGCCCGCTGAGCTCGGCATCGTGAATCATCACGGCCGCTCCCGCCCGCACCAGGGCGCGGGCGTTGTGTACCTGGTGGTTGGCCGCCGCGTAGGGGTAGGGAATCAGGATGGAAGGCAGTCCCAACACGGTAATTTCGGCTATGGTGGCCGCCCCCGCCCGGCAGATTACCAGATCGGCAGCGCCCAGCACTGCCGGCATGTTATGCAGGTATGGTTTGATATTAATATTGGCAAATTTATCCTCATTAATACCTGCCGCCGCCAGCTCCCGGCAGAACCATTCGTACTGGGCGGGACCGGTGACGTGCAGCAGGCAGATGTCGCTGCGGCCGGCCAGCTGGCGGCACATATCCAGCATGGCCCGGTTGATGCTGCGGGCCCCCTGGCTGCCGCCAAAGGCCAGGATCAGCAGCTGGCCCGGCAGCAGGCCCAGGTTTTGCCGGCACTTTTCCCGGTCGGCCTGCAAAAGCTCGGGCCTTACGGGCAGGCCGGTAACCACCTGGCGCGCCCGGCCCTTCATATAGAGCGCCGCTTCGGGAAAGGTGAGGGCTACGGCGTCCACCAGCCGGGCCAGCCAGCGGTTGGTCAGGCCGGGAAAGGCGTTTTGTTCGTGAATCAGGGTGGGAAGGCCCAGGCTGGCCGCGGCCAGCACCACCGGACCACAAACATAACCCCCGGTACCGATGACGGCGGCGGGCGGCCGGGCTTGCAATAAACGCCGCACCCGGCCCACCGCGGCCAGGGCCAGGACGCCCGCCCGCAGGTTGTGCGGGGTGAGGCGGCGCTGCAGACCAGCCAGGGGCAGGGGAGTGAATTCCAGGCCGGCCCGGGGGACAATGTCTTTTTCCAGGCCCCTTTCGCTGCCCAGGTAATGTACGGTGGCGCCGGGGTATTTTTCCATGAGGCCCCGGGCGATGGCCAGGGCCGGGTAGATGTGGCCGCCGGTGCCACCGCCGGTGACGACGAAGTGCACGGTTCCACCCGCTTTCGTACTGCTACAAGTTCATTTTTCTGCCGTGTTTTCCCCGCTCGCCCGATCGCTTCGCACCGGACGGCACTACGGCTTGCGGCGGACTCAGCCGGATCGCCCCAGATTCGCCATCCCGGCTCAACTGGGGCTGGGCCGGACATCCGTGTCCGGCCCTCCGGCTTCGTTAACCGCCGCTGCGCCGAGTGCCGTTCACCGGCGCTCCGCAAAGGGCTCGCTTGGGAAAATCACGGCAGTTAATACTATACTACAGTACCTTTATTCATCATGTTGGCACCTTGCCGCTAGCGCGACTGGCGCGAGATGTTCAGCAATATGCCCACGGCCAGCAGGTTGAAGACCAGCGAGGTGCCGCCAAAGCTGATGAAGGGCAGGGTGATGCCCGTAATGGGCAGGGTGCTGGTGACCACGCCGATGTTGATAAAGGCCTGCAGGCCGATGCCGATGACGATGCCAGCCGCCAGCATGCTGCCGAAGGCGTCGGGCGCCGCCACGGCTATTTTCAAGCCCCGCCAGATAAAGAGGAGGAAAAGCAGAATGACCAGGGCCGCTCCGATAAAGCCCAGTTCCTCGCCGATGACGGCAAAGATGAAGTCGGTCTGCCGCTCGGGCAGGTAAAGGAATTTGGAGTGCCGGCCCTGGCCCAGCCCCAGGCCCAGCAGGCCGCCCGAACCCAGCGACATGAGCGAGTTCAGGATGTGCCAGCCCGCCCCGGTGGGGTCTTTCTCGGGATCCAGGAAGGCCAGCAGCCGCCTCAGCCGGTATGGTTCAAAGTAGATCAGCAGGAGTATGGCGGCCACGCCCGCGCCGGCCAGCACCAGCAGGCGGCCCAGCTGCACACCGGCTACAAACATCATAATATAGATTGTGCCCAGCAGGGTCAAGGTGGTGCCCAGATCGGGCTCCAGCATAATCAGGCCGCCGGCAGCAACCATAATCAGCAGATAGGGCAACATGCCGTAGCGGAAGGTATGAATTCTGGACCGGTTCTGAGCCATGCTGTAAGCGGTGAAAACCACCAGGCAGAGCTTGGCCAGGTCGGTCGGCTGAAAGCTGATCATGCCCAGATCTAGCCAGCGCTGGGCCCCCAGGCGGCTGTCCCCCAGGGGGGTGAGTACGGCAATGAGCAGCCCGAAAGCCAGCAGCGGAGCGTACGGGGCCACTCTTTTCAGATTGCGGTAGTCGTAGCGCATCAGCACCAGCATGCCGCCAATGCCCAGCACGGCGTAGGCGGCCTGGCGCTTTAAAAAGTAGCTGTGGCTGTTGAAGGGGGGGAACATGGCGTAATAGAAGCTGGAGCTGAAAACCATGATCAGGCCGATGCTGAGCAGCAGGCATACGGTGGCAAACAGCAGAAAGTCAGGCGGTTTGCGGTAGCTCGGCAGCATAACGGTTCCCCCTTTACCACATTTTGCCTGGTGCCGCCGGCCGGCCTGCGGCTCAGCCGGCGCC
>NZ_JBRAJI010000015.1:0-55903 GCF_052744395.1 Desulfurispora sp.
TTCCCAGGAGATAAATGGTATTAAGTGACATATATGGTAAATAGATCACGGATGGCTATCTCCCTGGCTGTGCTGGAGAAGCCGCTTTTTTGACATTATTTTTTGTGTCGTTTTGTTTCGACAAAATATTGCCTCAGGGAGGATTATAATGGTTATGTAGCTTAAAATTATGTAAGATATGAAGATTGAACAAGGAGATGTTGCGCAATGGCCAGAGTTCTGATTGCCGGAATTGGTACAGGGCCTTCATTTCTACGGGGAGAGAAGGCGGTTAATAGTACAGCAACAAGTCTGGTGCCATCGCGTAAATATAGTTCAGCAAATTATATGATAGATAACGAACTCTACGAGAAGAAAGAGCTGATAGCCCAGGCTTTGATCGAGCACTATAAAATTGAGCGAGTCTTTCTGGTGGGTACGGCCCGCTCCATGTGGGAGCGAGTTTATGAGATCTTTTCGGCTGATAATTTTGATGAAGAGTACTGGCTGGAATTGTCTGATGCTATTGATAGGAGCAATCATAATCAGTACTGCTTAACCAGTGCACACCTGAAAAAATTGGAGCAGGCTATTGACCGGGAGCTTGGCCTTACAGGTTCGCGCTGCCTGCTGATCAAGTACGGTCTGAACACGGAAGAGTTGTTGTACGACTTCGACGTTTTTATGGATATCGCCGAATTGCTGCAGGATGGCGATGAAATTTATCTGGATATAACCCATTCTTTTCGATCCCTGGCATTATTTCAGTATGTGATGGTAGATTATATTGAGAATCTGGCGGACAAGCGGATTGTGATTAAAAAAGTGTTTTACGGTATGCTGGAATGTGCGCGGGAAATGGCAGACAAAGCACCGATAGTGGACTTGAAAATGGTTTATGATATGACCAGGTGGATTAAGGCCATTCATGAGCTAGATAGTTATGGTAACGGTTATTTAGTGGCCGAGCTTCTGGAAGGGCATGATAATAATCTTGCCAAAAAGATGCGGGGCTTTTCTGATTTAATAAATCTTAATTATTTATCTGGCATCAGGAATCAGCAGGACCAGTTAATCAGGGCTCTGCCCGAACAAATGCCGGGGCCAGCGGCCCGGGTGGTCAAGTATATCAAGGAATATTTGACGCGCTTTTCTCGTATACGGGAAGATTCCCTATTTCAACTGGAAATGGCCAGGTGGTATTTTGAAAACAAACGCTATGCTACTGGCTACATAGTGATGGCCGAGTCGATACTGACCAGGGTATGTGAATTGCTGGGCTGGAAATGGGATGAGAAGGTTAACCGGGAAGAGGCCAAAAAGCTATTATTCGCAAGCAGAAGTGATCTGGCAAAACAATTGAATGATAAATACAGGAATATTGCCCGAATACGCAATAACATTGCGCATGCTTTACCTGATAGAGATGAAAGTAATTATCTCATGGATATAAACAAAGTGTTCAACTATTGCGATACCCTGAAAAATATCTATCGACGAATTCAACCTGAAGATTTGAACGGGTGATGTTTGTGCATTTAATTACCTCTATTGGCAAAACCAAATATCAACCTTGTACATACTACTGGGACGGCCGGGAATACAGCACACCTTTTGCTCCCGTGGCGCTGGCCCGTCTGAAAGAGCTGCGCGGAGCCAGGGCCAGTGTGCTGGTGACCGCTGCGGCCAGGGAAGCAAATTACACGCCGCTGGCGGAGCAACTGCTGCAGGCCGGGCTCGAGCCCCGGGCCGTGCCGGTGCCCGAAGGGCGCGATGAGGCCGAGATATTGCAGATCTTCCGGATTATCACCGATTTGGTGCAGCCAGGAGAGGATGTGGTGTTGGATGTAACCTTTTCCCTGCGCCATTTGCCCTTCACCTATCTGGCTGCTCTGATCTATCTGGTGGGCCTACGGGAGGTAAATCTGAAGGGTATTTATTATGGTGCCTACGAATTCGGTACAGGGTCGGGGGAGGAACGGCGGGCTCCTATACTGGAAATAACTTACCTGTTCCGCCTGATAGAATGGTATTATGCTCTGAACACCGCCCGCCAGGAGGGGGATTTCCGACCTCTGGGGCGCCTTTTGCACGGTGACCTGGGCAACCTGTTCCGGCAGGGCGGCCGGGACGAGGTGCTGTCCCGGGTCAAAGGGCATGTGCAGGAGCTGGCTTTTGCCCTGGGGGCGGTGCTGCCTCTGGAAACCGGGTATCAGGCGGCCCGGTTAACTGCTTTGCTGGAGCAGTTGAGCTCTTTGGAACAACTGCCGGCCGCGGTGCTGGCCTTGAAAGATATGGGAGAGCTGCTGACCAGCTGGCAACTGACGGTGAACCTGGCAGAGAAAAACTGGAAACAGCAGGTGGTGCTGGATCGCCGGGAACTGGAACGGCAGCTGGTTCTGGCCCGCTGGTACGCCAGCCGGATGAACCGGCCGGCGGTGATGCTGGTGTTGCGGGAATGGCTGATTAGCCGCCTGCAGCTGGCCCATTGCTCCCGGGATGGCCAGCCGGTTTACAACTGGCTGGGGTATGAAAGGCGCAAGCGCTACGAACAGGCGCTGAACTGGCTTAAAGAGCGAGCTAAACAGGGTCTGGTAAAAGATGCGCAGGAAAAGCAGTTGGCTTCTCTCTGGAGCAGGGTCACTGCCGACCGGAACCTGGTGGCCCACGGCGGCATGGATGAGGGGACTGTGCAAATATCAGTGGATGAAATCAATAACCTGTTGCGGGAATGCCAGGCCCTGCTGTGTACCGAGGTGCCACTGGAAGTCATTCAGAGGAAAGGGCAAAGGGTTTTGCTAACCCCCCTGGGTTTGTCCCGGGGTGTGTTATATAGTGGGGTGAAGCTGACCGATCCGCAGCGAGTGGTGGTGCTTTCTTCCCCGCAGGCGGCGGCTGCCATACCCGAGATATTACAGGTGGCCGGGGCGGATCATATACCCTGCCATGTGCTCAATCTGGCCGACCCGCATCTGGGCTTTCGGGAAGCAGAAAGGCTGCAGCGGGAAAACAGGGCACTGTGGCAGGAGCTGGCCGGTGCCGGGGAAGTAGTGGTGAATATCACCGGCGGTACTACGGCCATGCAGTGTGTGGTGGAAGATCTGGCCGCTTATTTGAACCGGCTGGGTGTAGCAGTGCGCCGGGTGGCCCTGGTGGACAGGCGCCCTTATGAAGAACAGCGGGCCAATCCCTATGTCTGCGGAGAGCTGGTAGAACTGGAGCCGATGAGATGATACCGGGTGGGCGCTATGTGCTGCTGCGGCTCACCCCAGGGAGGGAGATTTTTTGCCCCGGGGCAGGAATGCGGACAGTGCTGTTAAAGAGCGCAGGGAAAGTATTTTGACTGCATTGCATCAGGTACCGGCTAACTGGTTGACCTATGAGGAATTACGGCAGGCGCTGGCCGAGCGGGGCTTTACAGTTTCTCCCCGCACACTGCGCTATGATTGTGCTGCTCTGGTTAGACAAAGTCTCCTTTGTGTGCAGCGGGGCAGGGTGCAGGCCAATCTGGCTGCCGGCAGTGATAATTGGGGAGAGCTGGCGGACAGGGTGCACAGCAGGCAGCGCAAAAAGCTGGCCCTGCTGAAAATTCTCTATAATGTACCCGGAGGGCTGACCACAGCTCAATTGCTGGCCGGTCATCCAGCCCTGGGGGGCCGGGATACAGTGGAATCCTTGCTGCATGAGCTGGCCAGTTCCGGCTTTGTGCAGGAGGTGGACGGGCGCTGGCAGCCCGGGCCGGCACTGGCCCGACCGATACCGGTGTCTACGGCCCTGGCAGCAGAGCTCTATGGCTATCTGGATTTGTTGTCCCAGTTGATCAATTTGCCTTCCGAGCTGGTACGTCTAAAAAGCCGCATGATACCGCACCTGGTTTTTCCCGGCCGTTCAGCCTGGCGCGAAAAAATGTGCCGGGTGGAAGAACGTATTTTGGCACACGGTCCCGGTACGGGAGGGCTGCTGGAAAACGCTGCTCTGGTGGGTACCCTGCGGCGGGCCATCCGGGAGCAAAAGTGGGTACAGGTGACTTACCGCCAAAAAGAACTGCAGCTGGCCCCGCTGGGCATGGTCTATCTTTGGGAGAAAAGACACTGGTATCTGGTGGCTGTGCCGCAGCATGGGGAAGAGCCGCGGGAATACCGGGGGGACCGGTTGGGGGTGGTGCAAGTGCTGCCCGAAAAACATACTTTCTCTGACGGTTTTCATTTGGAGCAATATCTGGGCCGGCGCTGGGGCATTGGTAACGATGCTGCCGAGCACCAGGTGCGGGTACGCTTTCGGAATACAGAATGGCATATGGTGGCTCTGGAACGGCTGCAGGGGGAAATCGCCCGCCGCTGGCCTTGCCGGCCCGATTGCCGCCTTTACGCCCGGGGTGAGGAAACGATTTTAGAAGACCGCATCTGCGGACTGTCCGAGTTTGCCTCCTGGCTGCGCAGTTACGGGGAGGCAGCAATTGTGGAGCAGCCTGCCGAACTGCGCGCCCGCATGTACCATACTGCCCACCGTATGCTGGAGCGTTATACCGGAGGTGATGGGCGTGAGTGAGTCCTGCTCCCGTCCCCTGCGGCGCCTGATGGATACTCTGGCCGCCCTGGAAGCCCATCCGGCCGGTTTGAGCGCCCGTCAGCTGGCGGAGATCACCGGTTACCCGCAGGGTTTGATCTTGCAGGACTTAAACGATTGCCTGCTGGACACCGACCTGGCTGGTTATTTTCCCCTGTATGTGGGGGAAGATGATCCGATCAATGACAGCATGCAGATCCAGGACCCGGATGTGCGCTGGTTTTTGCAACCCAATACGTCTATGCAGCAACCGGCCTGGCAGCTGGCGCCGGAGGAGGCGCTGGCTCTGGCCTGGATGATGCAGCAGTACCGGCCGGGTGGAGAACTGGAGCAGCTGGGGCGAACCATTTTGGCTGGCTGCGGAGCGGGGCAGCAGGCAGCGGCTGCTCGGGAAGGTGACGCCATGCCGGTGCTGCGCGGCGGGGTACAGCTGCAGGGGGGAGAGATTTGGGAAAAGGCGCGCCGGGCTTTGCTGGAAGAGAAAAAGATAGTCGTCAGCTATTATGCCCGCAATCTTCAGCAGGTGGTGGAATGGTTGCTCTGGCCCCTATGTCTGGTTTTCTTTACCGGCAATGCGGCCTGGTATTTGATTGCCCGGCGGGAGGATACGGCCGAGATTGTAGCCTGTCATCTGAACCGGGTGCGCCGGTTGCAGGTTAGCGAACGCTCATTTGTTTATCCCGCAGATTTTAGCCTGGAGGGCTACCTGCGCTTGCGCTGGGGCATGGATCTAAGCCTACCCGAGACCGTGCGGGTGCATTTTTACAATGAAGCTGGCGTGTGGGAGAAAGTGCGCCGGGAATTTGCCCGCCGGAGGATGGGTGGTTTGCGGGAAGTGTCTGACGATGTGCTGGAATATTACGGACCGGTGCACGGGGTGAACAATTTTGCGCGCTGGGTGCTCTCCTTTGGCTCTTCGGCCGTGGTGCTGGAACCGCAGTGGTTGCGGGAAAAAATGCTGCAAACCGCCCGGTACTGGCTGGAGATGTATGGTGAGGCGGCGGATGAGGGAAAAAATAAACAGGTTAAGTTCTGGTAAAGGATGGGATATGCAGGTGCGTCTTTGGTCGCTTCACCCCTGTTATCTGGATTCCCGGGGGCTGGTGGCTCTGTGGCGGGAGGCTTTGCTGGCCCAACAGGTGCTGGCCGGGCTGACCAGAGGTTATCGTTTTCATCCCCAGTTGATTCGTTTTCGGGAGCATCCGGATCCGCTTTCGGCTATCGGTTTCTACCTGGGCGCGGTGCTGGAAGAGGCCGGCAGACGGGGTTACAATTTCCGGAAGGAAAAAATTAGGTGTTTGCCGGCAGACATATCCTCTCTGACGGTGACTGCTGGACAGCTGGCCTATGAACTTTACCACTTGAGGCAGAAACTGGTGCGGCGGGATCCGGCCTGGCATGAGAAAATAATAAAAGTGGATCACCCATTGCCCCATCCCCTTTTCCAGGTAGTGCCCGGTAAGGTGGAGGAATGGGAGAAGATTTATTAGACGGCGGCCTGATAAAGGGCTGCTTTTTTGTTGCCCGGGGAAATTTGGGCGTAAGGTTAACTGGCAAAATAATCTACCGCAGCATGTAATAAAGTTAAGGATGGTGACAGAAAAGTTGACCCAAAACCATGATGGTGGAGGTGAGTTGAATGCAGAGCAAGCTATGTCCCTTTTGCGGCCGGCGGTCCTACAGCGCCTGGGGGGACCGCTGGGTTTGTCCCTACTGTGGTCGGGACATTTCCCATGTACCGGTAGAAAAAAGGGAGGGCAGTGAGCAAGATATGGACCGTTGCAATAAGTCTAATCATGTCGAAAATTAATGGAAAAATTTTTCAATATTAAGCAGGATTTAGATTATCGGGTAAAAAATAATCCATATCATGGGGAAAGGAGTTTTTTGATACTGGAGGTGAGTTGTTTGCCGGCAAAACAGAGGATGAAATATATCGAATGGCTGGCCTGGCAGTGCCAGAGGCAGGTGATCGCCAGGGATGATCTGCCCCGGGAGCGGGTGCACACCTGGCAGGACCCGCTGACCGGTACATGTTTTTTTATTACCGGTCAGGATCTGGACCAGATTGCAGGCCGGGCCGGGCAGGTCTGGCAGTACTGGGCTGACCGGATGGGTGAGGACGAGCGGGCAAATAGTTTCTGGGCTTATCTGCAGGATCCGGTGGGGCAGTGCCGGCGGCTTTTCGAGCAGTACGGCTGGCCGGCTACCGCCAATGACAGGAAGGAGCAAAGTGCGGCAGGGCCGGCCGGTGGGAAAGGGGCTTCCGGGGAAAGCGAATGGGAGAATGCACTGCGCCTCTGTCCTGCCCTGCCATATCTGCCCGGGCTGCCGGAGAGGGACAGTGGGCCGCTGCCGGCCTGTCCCCGCGGTGATGTGGCCGGAGTGGTAACCGGCCTTTACTATGCCCTGACCGCGGCTCTGTACCACTGGCCGGAACGGCCGGAGGAATGGCAGCGGGAAAGGTGGGTCAGCTTGCAAGCTGTGCTGGGCGGTTTCCCGGAAGGGGATGCGCAGGAAAAATTGCGCGCCCCGGATTTATGGCAGGCGGCCCTGGCCATTGCGCTGGCCCGGGGTGAACAGCTGCCGGGCAGTGCAGATGAAGCCAGGGGCCTGCTCCAGGGAAAAAAGCTTTTGCTGCTCAAGGGCGGGTCGGTGAAGGTCAAGCAGTATTTCCTGGAAAACAACAAAATTCCCGATGTGCGCGGCGCATCGGTGCTGCTGGACAGCATCAACCGGCTGCGCATCCCCTATTACTTCGAGAGAAATTATACGGCCGAGTCGCTGGTCTATTGCGGGGGCGGCAACTTCCTGGCTGTTTTGCCGGCATTGGGTAACAGTGAGGAAGAGAACCGGCAGGAGGCTGACCGGTTGGCCGGGGAGATAGAGGAGATTTACCGCCGGGTAACGCTCACCGCCCAGGCGGTGGTCACCGGCCGGGTGGTGGAAGCAGAGCAACTGCTGGACCGGGAGCAGTATCGCCGGGTGATGAGTGCGCTGGAGGGGCAGCGGGTGCGGCGGCAGCTACACCGGGCCTATCCGATAAATCCCGGGAGTGGGGACATCAATTATTATCTGTCCCCCGATGAAAAGCCGGTTGCCGTCGGAGATGAGGGCAAGGGCACTGATCTGCAAAGACTGTCGCCCGGGTCTACCCAGAAATGTACCCGCTGCGGCCGGCGCCCGGCCGCAGGGCGGCTGGTTTACACCCCGGGGGAGGAGGAATATTTTTGCCTGTCCTGCTGGCATAAATATCAGGCTGGTCGCCTGTTCAAGCAACTCATGCGCCGGGATTATGAAAGTTTTTGCCAGACCGAACTGGGCGGAGAGAAAAATCAGCTAATAAAAGTGGAAGCCAGCAGTACTCAGGATCTGGCCAGATGCTCCCGCGATGGGCGTTACATCGGGGTGCTCTACGGCGATGGCAACAATATGGGCCAGGTGGTGATGAACCTGCCTCATATGGCCGCCAGCCGCTACTTCAGCCGCCGGGTGGAGGAGGTGACCAAAGCGGCGGCCTACCGGGCGGTGGGGCGGCACACGGGCTCTACGGCCGTGGAGTTTATTGCTCTGGGGGGCGATGACGTATTTCTGCTCACGCCGGGCGATGTGGCCCTGCAGGTGGCGGTGACTCTGGGCCGGGAGTTTGACACGGCCTTTAAAAATTTATCCGAGAACAAGTATACCATGACCATGTCCCTGGGGGTGGTGGTGGCCGGTTATCAGGATCCCCTGGCCGAATTGCTGGAGATAGCCACCCAGCTGCTCAAACAGGCCAAGAAAAAAGCGCGGGCCAACCAGGAACAGGTGCAGCATCCGGAACTGGCGGGCGGTACGGTGGACATAGTGGTGCTCAAATCCTTTAGCGGTTATATCTCGGGGCCGGTGCAGTACCGGGAACAAAACCTGTGCCGGCAGGGCTGGTACCAGACTATGCGGCCCTATAGCTGGACGACGGCCGAACTGCTCATGCAGCTCATTGCTTACCTGCGCAGCGGCAAGGTGCTGTCCCGCAGCAACCTGTACGGTTTGCGGGATTTCGCCGCCCGACACGGGCCCGGGGAAAGCCAGCTGTTCTATTTGTACCAGGTTAGCCGCTTGCTGTCCGGCAATAAAAAGGAGCAGTTCCATACCCTGGCCCAATGGTGGGATAAACTGGCCGTTTCGCTGGGAGCACGGCAGGTGGGCGAGCAGCCGGACGGCAGTGCGCTTTTGCCCGGTTTGCCCCCGCCCGGCTTTAAGGATGTCCAAAAAGCTTATTATGCTCCCTGGCTGGACATTCTGGAACTGTGGGATTTCGCTTTCCCGGAGAGCGCTGCGGAAAAAATCCGCCAGGCAGAGGTGGAAACTGCCGGGAGTTCAGGACGGGAGGTGAACAGCCGTGTTCAGGCGGGTGCGCATTGAGATAATTGCCCGGCCCCGCAGCCGCTGGCACAGTGGATCGGCGGGGGCTGAAAGCGGGCTGCTGGACAAGTACTTGTTGCTGGACGGCCGGGGTCGCCCTTACATTCCCGGTTCCAGTTTGAAGGGCAAACTGCGGGCTTATGCCCGGCAGCTGGTTAACTGTCTGGAAGGTTTTGTTCGCTGTTCCGGTACCGCCGATTGCCCCTGTGATGTTTGTGAGCTGTTTGGCACAGGGGGCAACCGGCCGGGACGGCTGTATTTTCCCGATTTATACCTGACCGGGGAGGAAAGGGGATTTACACTGCACACTGCCGGCCGGGTGGCTCTGGAGCGCTACCGGCGGGTGGCCCGGGACCAGGCGCTGGCCTTTATTCAAGTAGCCGAGCTGGGGGCCGGTTCGGTCTGGCAGGGAGAGATCACCGGCAGCCTGGACGAAAGGGCCTTTAAACGCCAGCTGGTACTGCTCAGCCTGGCCCTGCGGCAGGTTTACGCCCTGGGGGGCGGAGTATCCAGCGGCTGGGGGCGGCTGCAGCTGGACTGGCAGGTGTACTGGATGGATCAGGATGGGGAGCAAAACCTGTCTTTCGACCTGTTGCGGAAATGGAGTGAAGAAATTGGAATGGCGGGTTGATGTGGAGCTGAAAAGCCCTCTGCTGGTGGGGGGACAGAAGACGGGCAGCGACTACATACGCTCCCTGCCTTACATTCCCGGTGGGGTGCTGCAGGCGGCTCTGGCCCGCTGGATTGTGGAGCAGTGTCCTCTGAACCGGGTAGGGAACAGGCTTTTCTGGGTGGAATTTCGAGATGAAATGGCCTGTGCAGAGTGCGCTGCCCATTTTTGGTGCCGTCATTTTACCCGGCTGCTGTTCACCTTTTGTTACCCGTACGGGGCCAGGCCCTGGCCGGTCACCGCAGTGCAGTGCAAATTCGATTCCGGCCATCCGGCCCAGGATGCGCTGGTACACCGCCTGCTGGCCGGACGGGGGCAGGCGGAGGGGCCTCCGGTATGTGCGCATTGTCCGGGAGGCAAGG
Organism: Desulfurispora sp.; assembly: GCF_052744395.1. Taxonomy (NCBI): domain Bacteria; kingdom Bacillati; phylum Bacillota; class Clostridia; order Eubacteriales; family Desulfurisporaceae; genus Desulfurispora; species Desulfurispora sp. The sequence goes on from NZ_JBRAJI010000015.1 coordinate 9,982, forward strand.
GACGGGTGGAGAGTGTGAGTGGCTTTTATGTAGAGGATGGCGGGGTATATCGCTCTGTGCAGCCGGTTTATCGTCCGCTGACTCGCCTGGGGGTGGATCCTTACCGCCGGGTGGCCCGGGATGGCCTGCTTTATACGGTTAACGTGCTCAGCGAAGTGAACCGGCAGAACGGCCGGGAGCAGCCGGCGGTATTTTCCGGCCGGGTACGCCTGTCAGAACAGGCGGTGTCGCCTGCACCGGAAACGTGGCCATGCACTTTGCGCCTGGGGGCCAAGACTACCAGTGGATTGGGACAGGCCCTGGTTACCTGGCGGTTACTGCCTTCCCGGCCGGAGCAAGAAGGGCAAGAGCGCATAGCTAAGGGTATCAAGGCATTCACTGCGCTGCTTCCGGAAAGCTGGCGCCGGACGGGGCGGGTTTACATACCTCTGCTCCTGCTCAGTGACGCCTGCTGGCCCCAGATGCCGCCATCCGAACACCTGACCGATGAAGGCTGGCGGGAATTCTGGCAGCAGTCCCTGCAGGAAGCGCTGCCCTGGGAGGATGCGGGCTGGCAGGAACTGGGCTGGCAGCTGGAAGAGGTGCTGGTCAGTACGGGTTACCGGAGCGGTTTTGACACTTCCGCCCCCGGTGGAGCCTGGAAGGAATATGCCTTTCTGGTGCAGCGGGGCAGCATTCTGGTGCTCAGCCTGCCCGGGGATGCTCTGGACCGGGCGCTGCCATTGCTGCGCAGCCTGGAGTGGTGGGGGCTGGGGCAGCGCCGGGAAGAAGGTTACGGTCAGGTCAGTGTGGCCGATGAAATACACTGGCGCTGCGGGAAAAGTGGTTAAAGGGGGAAGCAAGATGAGCGGGCCGGTTGTCAATCTGGAGGAGTATTATCCTCAGGCTTTGCAGTGTGTAAATCAACTGATGGATGTTCAGGAGATCCGCCATGCTTTTTTAAGTAAAGAGCTGGGCAACAAGCAGGTGCGCAGCTTGATTGATATTGCTTCCCGGGCGTCCTGTCTGGAGGAGCTGTATGCTTACATCCTGTACAAGGTGGGACGGGATAAAAACCAGCATGGCTGGGCCAGGGCGGTCCCGTCTGACAGGGCGGCGGGTGATGGTCGTACCAATGTTCCTCTGGGAGAAAGGTTAATTGCGGCAACGCGTCACCTGTTGTCCAAGGAATCTATGGCCGGTCTGACGCAAAAGGAGAAATTAATGCTGCTCAGCCGCTTTTTTGGCTATCTGTACTGGCGGGTGACATATGAGGATTTTAAGGGTAATAACGGTGCCAGAGAGCAGGGCAATGGTCAGAGAAACAACAGTCAGCAGCAGGCCCGCCGGGGCAGGAATAGATGACCCGGCCGGGCCAGGAGGTGAAACTGTGGAGCAGATTTTTCTTTATGATCAATTTTACAACCGTTATATTATCACCGGCCGCCTGCGGGCGCTGACCGCCCTGCACATCGGGGCACCCCAGGACAGCCTGGAGATCGGAGCGGTGGATGCCCGGGTGGTGAAAAATGCGGCGGGCCAGCCTTTTATTCCCGGTTCTTCCTTCAAGGGTGTATGGAGATCCTTCACCGAACAGGTGCTGCGGGCGCTGTTGGGAGAGGATAAAGTATGCCTGATTACCGGCCAGGGCCAGCGCTGTGTGGACAGGGAAGTGGAACGTAATGATGAAAAGGTTAACATAATCAAATACTTAAAAGATAGTTATGGGGATAATCTCGAGGAACTGGCCAGGGAAATTTACCAGCAGAGCTGTCCGGCCTGCCGCCTATTTGGCCACACCCATCTGGCGGGCAAGGTACAGGTGGCCGATTTGCCGGTCCTTCCGGAAACCTGGTGCGGGCATTACGACCTGCGTACCGGCGTGGGCATTGAGCGCGACTCCCTGACCAAAGCGGACAAAGTGCTTTATGACCTGGAAGCGGTGCCGGCCGGCACCTGCTTTGCCCTGGAAGTGGTTATGGAAAACCTCACCGATCAGGAACTGCAGCACGCCCTCTATGGCCTGCTGGCCTGGCAGCGGGGCGAACTGGCCCTGGGAGGCCGTACCTCCCGGGGACTGGGCCGGGTGGTGCTGGAGGATGTGGCGGTGCGGCGGATTACCAGTAAGGATTTGAAAAAGTGGCTGCTCTGTCACAACTGGCAGGACTGGCCTGCTGTAACGCTGCAGGATATGATGCAAGCGTGCCGGAGCCGGACAGGGGGTGAACAGGATGTTCAAGGCGCTGTATAACCAGGCCCGCCTGACCTTTCAGGTGCAGGCCGATGGTCCGCTGCTGATCAAGGCGGGCGGTGAGGCGGCCAGCCTGGACCCCACCCTGCCCGATATGCAGTTTGTGCGGGCCTATCACAACGGGCAGGAAACGGTATTTTTGCCCGGCAGCAGTTTGAAGGGGGTTATGCGCAGCCGGGCGGAGCAGATTCTGCGGACTCTGGGCGAAAACTGCTGTATGGTTTTTGGGAGAGAGCAAAGTTGCTTGAAATATGAAGAAAAAATACGAAAAAAACCCGATGATTTCAAGGAAGCCTGGCAGCGATACAAAATAGCCTGTCTGGCCTGCCGTTTGTTTGGCAGCCCTTTCCTGAAAGGGCGGGCCCTGTTTGCCGATGCCTACCCGGTGGGTCCGGTGCGCCTGGGGGTGTGCAGCAATGTGGGCATTAACCGCATCACCGGCGGGGCGCAGAAAGGCAGCCTCTTCCAGCCCGAGGTGGTGGAAGAGGGCACCTTTCAGGTGAAAATTGAACTGGTCAACTATTTCACCTGGCAGCTGGTGCTGCTGCTTTATGTGCTGCGCGACCTGCACGACGGCCTGCTGGGGCTGGGCATGGGCGGCACCCGGGGCTACGGCAGGGTGCAGGTGTGCGGGCTGGAAATTAACCTGCGCGATTACCGGCAGGATAAGCCGGCGGGGATAAGAGGTTTTTCCGGGGAGGATGTACTGAATCCGGATGGGCTGGACTGGCAAAAGCAGTTTTACTACTGGCAGGGCCGGCAGGCAGAAGCAGCCATCTGGGGCGAGGCGGGCTGGCTGGCCCGGGCAAACCTGAACGATCTTCTGGAGAGGGAAAAAGAGTGGCTGGAACAGGTTAGTAATAAGGCAGGGGGGAACCGGGCATGAGTAACGGCAGGCAAGGCGGGGCAGACCGGCAAAGGCAGACCCTGCTGGGAGAAAAGCCCTATTCTTTTGTGCCCCTGAATGCACAGGTAGAGCGACAAAAGCCGGTGGGACACGAGCAGCTTTGTAGTAATTTGTACAGCGGACGGCTGGAACTAAAGATTACCTGTCTTAGTCCTGTGCACATTTTTTCCGGCCTGTACCAGCCAGACAGCCAGCATGGTTTATATAAGGTTTTTGCCCGGCGGGGGGAAAAGCCGGTCATTCCCGGTTCTTCTGTAAAAGGTGTGGTGCGCAGTGTGGCCGAGGCGGTGAGCCTAAGCTGTGCCCCCCGCTTGCCCTATAATAATAGTTGGCTGCGCGACTGTCTGCCGGAGGGAAACCGCCAGCGGTGTGACGATCCCAGAGGACAGCAGGCTGCGGATGGGATGGGACTTTGCCCTGCCTGCCGCCTCTTTGGTCACAGCAGTGGGCAGCAGGGCCGACGCGGCCAGGTGGCCTTCAGCGACTTCCATCTGGTTGGTGAACCGGCCCGGCAGCTGGATATTATTGCCCTGCCTGCGTTGAATGAACCCTTTAGAAATTATCCCGCCAAAAATAAGCGCTCCAATAGCAGAAGTGCGTCGGCGGAACCGCGCTATTATCCTGACAACACAGATACAGGCAATGAGCGCCTTTATTACTGCCGCCTTTGTGCGGAAGATTGTTTGAGCTGTTCCAAAAGTGATTTCTGGCAGCGGCTGAGCAGTCGGCCAGCGCGGGAAGCATTAAATCGCCCCCGCCTGTTTCGGGGCCGCAAATTTTATTACCACAGCCAGCAGCCAGAGGTGGGAAGAAATAATTCGGCAGCCCGGGAAAAACACGAGGTAGCCAGAAAGGACAGCGTTTTCCAGGGGCAGGTGGTGTTTTACAACCTCACCCGGGAGGATCTGTCGCTTCTGGCCTTCAGCTTAGGCCTGGATGGGAGCTTTTGCTTAAAAATAGGTTATGGCAAACCGGCCTATCTGGGCAGTGTGCGGGTGGAACTGCTGGCTGTGGAAAACCTGCTGCAGCGTTACGGGGTATCCACTCCGGATCAGCCGCCGTGGGATACGCCCGAAGCAATTCAGGAACTGGCCCGCCAGTATGGCCAGAACAGTGACGAAGCTATTGCCCGGGCCGTAACAGAGCTGCGCCGCATTTGGGACTGGAATAATCCTCGTGGTCCGGCCTGGCGGGAAGTGATGATTTCAGGCCAGGAGATGAAGATATATTAAGGAGGCGGTGCATGTGCTGCCTGAACCTTTGCGCCTGGCGCTGGTGGTGGTGGGCAAGTCGAAATACGGCAAAGTGGAAGTTGTTAATAAAGATAGAAGCAGTAAAATTGTTCCGCTGGATAACAGTGCGGTGGGCCTGGTGCTGGAAGTGTTTCGCTCAGTGCAGGCCCAAAAGGGTCTCAGTGATGAGGAGAAAAAGCAGCGGTTCTGGCAGTTGCTCCGGGAAATGGGGAAAAGCCCCTTTGTGCAGCGGGGCAGCATGCGAGTTCACTATGATTATATTGTGGAGAAAATATGGTGCCTGCCCAAGCAAGGGGACGGAAATAAAGGGCAAAAAATCCGAACAACATGTCCCAAACTGGACCGGCTGGATTTTGACCAGCTCTACCAGTTTGCCGGCTGGATCCAGCGCCTGCATGAAGCGGCCCTGAAACACCGGGAGAGTTTGGCCGGGCTTAGTCAGCCGGCAGCCGGGACGGGACCGGCAACTGCAGGGAGCCAGACCGTTCCGGGTCGGCACGGTGGAGCAAAACTCTCCCGCCAGCCGGCCGGGCAGAGTCAGGCGGGCCGGGTGTCCCCGGAACCCGGCCTGCAGGCGACAGCACAGGCTACATCGAACAGTGAGAGCATTAGCAGCGAATATATAGCGGCCATGCTCGGTCGTAATCCTAATATGAAGATCAGCAGGTCTCGTAGATAAAAATAGCCTGTTTTGGTGGCAGCTGTGACCAGATTGTGACATTTTGGTCATTGAGCTGCCAAGTTTTTTGTTTATACTGGCGGTATTATCAGAGTAGACCGGGATTTGCACATTATTGTAAGGAGGGGTATTGTGGTGCAAAATATTCGTTATCTGGTACAGGGAGTATTTCTGGTTTTGCTATCTTATCTGGGAGCGCGGCATGTGCTGCTGGGAGGAGGCCGTATGGGAGCAGCACCGGTGGATGCTTATTGCCCCTTCGGGGGCTTGGAAAGTTTGTACAAATTTGTAGCCGCTGGCACCTTTATTAAAAGGACAAACTTTTCCAATCTGGTTTTGTTAGCTGCGGTTATACTTACAGCTTTACTGGCCGGGCGGGCCTTTTGCGGCTGGATTTGCCCTCTGGGTACGATGCAGGAATGGTTATTAAAACTGGGGCAAAAAATAGGCATTAAGACTATCAGGGTGCCAGAACGAGTGGATCGGCTGCTGCGCTATGTAAAGTATGGCGTGCTGTTTATCTTTTTGGCGCTGACCTGGTGGACAGGGGAGCTGGTTTTTCGGACCTATGACCCCTGGGTGGCATTTAATCATCTCTGGGAAGGGATTGGAGCAGCTTTTAGCAGTTTTCCTGTCGGTGCAGTACTTTTATTAGTAGTTTTACTGAGCAGTCTTTTTATTGATCGAATCTGGTGCCGCTACTTTTGTCCGCTGGGTGCTTTGCTGGCTATCTTCAGCCGGATAGGTCTGTTGCGTCAGCCCGTGGGCGAATTGTGTAATAACTGTCGGGCCTGTGGCAGAACCTGTACCTTGCAGGTTATAGGTAGAGAAAACAGGGTGGATATTGCGGAATGTATTGCCTGTGGGCAGTGTCAGGAAAAGTGTTCCCGGGACGCCCGGTCGATGCAGGTGCTGGGCAGCAGAATCACTCCTCTCGGGGCTGGACTGCTGGCAGTAGCTATATTTTGGGGAAGTTATGCCGTGGCCAAAGCAGCCGGCCTCTGGATCACCCTGGGGGGAGGTAGGCATTGATAAACAAGCGGGGATTCGCTGTGCGGAATTTGCCTGATTAAATGACTATTGTGTATTCTTGGGGCAGGCCGCTAAGGTCTGCCTAAAATTTTTGCCATTTACTCTTTACAAAATTACTCGCTCATGCTATTATTCAATTGTGGATATAATATATCCACATAATCAGAAAAGAGGCACTGAACATGCAAATCACCCGGCAGACCGAATATGCCATCCGCACCATAATGGAACTGGCCCGGGCACCCTATGGCGAATTTGTCCAGACCCGGCTCATCTCCGAGCGCCAGCAGGTACCCGAGCTTTTCCTGAAAAAAACCATCCAGGCGCTCAGCAAGGGAGGGCTAGTGGTTACCCAGCGCGGCGCCCAGGGGGGGGTGCGCCTGGCCCGTCCGGCCGATACCATTACTATCGCCGATGTGCTGACCATTATTGAAGGTCCACTGGCTTTGAATGTGTGTCTGGGCAACGGTTTTTACTGTGCCAATTCAGATACGTGCAAAATTCACCGCATTCTGGGGCGCGCCCAGAAAGTATTGCTGGAGGAGTTGACAAAGGAAACTTTTGCCGATATAATAATGGGCAATATCGAATAATATTATGAATATTTGCACAATAAGCGACATAATGCTATTATTTACCCGAAACGATAGTAGTTTCGGAAATTTTTACCGCTTAATTTATACTAAATAGGTCCAATATGTATTAAAAAAATTAACCTTTGTTAGAAAAAATTAATCTTTGGGTTTTCCAGAAGGGGGTGATGTGTTGGTACCGGTGGTAAATCAAGAAACCTGTATAGCCTGTGCTACCTGCTACGAGGTATGCCCGGCCGTGCCCAAGGTGTTTGAAGTGACGGACAAATCCAATGTGGTAAATCCCGATGCCTGTTTGGAATGCGGAGCCTGTGAAGAAAACTGTCCCACGTCTTCCATCAGGTTGGTCTGATTTGAAACGGTTATTCAATTAATCAATCAAACACATATTGATCAAGGGAGGTAGAATCATGTTTTGTAACCAGTGTGAACAAACCGCCAAAGGGATGGGCTGTACTGTAGTGGGAGTATGCGGTAAAAAGCCCGATGTAGCCGCTTTGCAGGACCTGCTGCTGCACGCTGTTAAGGGGCTGTCGCTTTACGCTGCCGCCGGGCGCCAGGTGGGCGTGGTGGATCCCGAGGTGAACGCCTTTACTGTGGAAGCCCTTTTTTCTACTCTGACCAATGTTAATTTCGACCCGCAGCGTTTTGTGCCCCTGTTGAGCCGCTGCGTGGAGCTAACCGCCCGCCTGAAAGAGAAGGTGGCCGCTGCCGGTGGCCGGACCGACTTCACTGATCCTGTTGCCAGCTTCCAGCCTGCCGCCGACCTGGCCGGCCTGGTCAAGCAGGGCGAGGAAATTGGCGGCGCCTGGGATAAAAACGCCGATCCGGACATCCAGTCCCTGCAGCAGATTCTGATTTACGGGATCAAGGGAATTTCGGCCTATGCCGACCATGCCCGCATCCTGGGCCAGGAAGACGACCGGGTATATGCCTTTGTCCATGAAGGCATGGCGGCGCTGGCCAACCAAGAGCTGGGCTTGAATGACTGGCTGGGCCTGGTTTTGAAGTGCGGCGAAATCAACCTGCGGACCATGGAACTGCTGGATGCTGCCAACACCGGCGCCTACGGCCACCCTGTGCCTACCGAAGTACCCCTGGGTCACAAGAAAGGCAAATGCATCCTGATTTCCGGTCACGATTTGAAAGACCTGGAAGAACTGCTCAAACAGACCGAAGGCAAGGGCATCTATGTTTACACCCACGGCGAGATGCTGCCCACCCACGGCTATCCCGAGCTGAAGAAATACAAGCATTTTTACGGCCATTACGGTACGGCCTGGCAGAACCAGAAGAAGGAGTTCGCCCAGTTTCCTGGGGCCATCTTGATGACTACCAACTGCATTCAGGAGCCCCAGGGCTATCAGGACAATATCTTCACCACCGGTCTGGTGGGCTGGCCGGGTGTGCAGCACGTTAAAAACGGCGACTTCGGCCCGGTAATTGAAAAGGCTCTGGCCATGCCCGGCTTTGCTGAGGATGAAGACAAAGGGACGGTTATGGTCGGTTTTGCCCGCAACAGTGTGCTGGGCGTGGCCGACAAGGTCATTGCCGGTGTGAAGAGCGGGGCCATCCGCCACTTCTTCCTGGTGGCCGGCTGTGATGGCGCCAAAGCGGGCCGCAACTACTACACCGAATTTGTGGAAAAAGTACCACAAGACTGTGTAGTGCTGACCCTGGCCTGCGGCAAGTTCCGTTTCTTTGACAAGAAGCTGGGCGATATTGGCGGCATTCCGCGCCTGCTGGACGTTGGTCAGTGCAATGACGCCTACTCGGCCATTCAAATTGCCGTGGCCCTGGCCAATGCCTTCAACTGCGGTGTTAACGACCTGCCCCTGTCCATGGTGCTGTCCTGGTACGAGCAAAAAGCGGTGGCCATCCTGCTCACCCTGCTGCACCTGGGGATCAAGAACATTCGCTTAGGTCCCAGCCTGCCGGCCTTTATCACGCCCAATGTGCTGAATGTGCTGGTGGAAAACTTCGGCATCAAGCCCATTACCACCCCGGACGAAGACCTGGCGGCTATTCTTGGTAAATAAATAGAGTTTTGCTCAGTGGCTGGCTCCGGCCGGCTGGAGTGCTCCCTTTCAGGTGTCGTAGAAGTCCCCATCAGGCATAATAGCTCCGGCAGAGGGGGAGAATAGGGGACAAAGGGCACGGGAAAGAGGAGGAGCCGTATGGCCAGACACAGAGATAGACTGGATATAGCAGCGCAAAAAAATCCCAAAGAAGTTCTCAACCGGGAACGGGGTAAACAGAAGTTCATTGATCCGGAAAAAGGTCCAGAAAACAAGTGAAGCGGGCGCAGGCCGGCATGATTGCCGGCCTGCGCTTTTAATAACAACCTGATTACATATTGACATATATAAGCCATATCAATAATATTTTGAATATACAAAAAAGGGAAGTGTTGCCATATGGCGGAACAGATGATCAAACTCCCTCAGGGGGCCTGGTTTGCCGAGCAGGATATTGAGATCAGCTTTCCAGCTGACTGGCAGGTTAACCGGTGTGATAGTCCGGCCGACAGTATGGAGCAGGTGACGGAAGAAGAAATCCGCCGGGCTTTTGCCTCGCCGGTAGGATGCCTGCCCCTGCGCGAACTGGCGGTGGGGAAAAAAGAGGTCTGCATCATTTTTGACGACATCAGCCGCGGTACCAGGGTGGAGCAGCTGGTGCCTTTTGTGCTGGAGGAGCTGGCTGCCGCCGGCATCCAGGACCAGCAAATTCGCTTTATTTGCGCCCTGGGCATGCACGGGGCCCACACCCTGGATATACTGGCCAAAAAACTGGGCCGGGACATTGTGGCCCGCTTTCCCGTATTTAACCACAATCCTTATGAAAACTGCCAGCATCTGGGCCAGACCAGCCGGGGTACGCCGGTGGCGGTTAACGCCGAAGTGATGAAATGTGATTTAAAAATTGGCATCGGTTGTATCACGCCACACCCGTTCAACGGTTTTGGGGGCGGCGGCAAGATTCTGTTTCCTGGTGTCTGCGGAGTGGAAACCATTCTGGGCAACCACATTCTGTCGGCCACGGCCCTGATGGGGGCCGGGCTGAATCCTGTGGACGGTCTGGGGCGTTTCGAGGGCAACATCATGCGCCAGGAAATGGAAGAAGTGTGTCAAATGGCCGGGCTGGATATGGTGGTGAGCGCCCTGGTGAACAGCCGCTGTCAGACGGTGGGGCTGGTGGTGGGTGCACCAATTGCCGCGCATTATGCCGGGGTGGAAACCGCCCGCCGCATTTACGCCACACCTTTTCGGCCGGGGGCCGACATTGTGGTGGCCAATGCCAACTTTAAAGCCTGCGAAGCCTACATAGCGCTGTTGTTTGCTCTTAAATCACTGAAACCGGGCGGTGACGCCGTGGTGATTACCCATACGCCCTTGGGCCAGATTCCGCACTACCTACTGGGCGCGTTTGGCCGCTTTATTGGTGGGAAGCTCTGGAGCCCCAACCGCGCCGCCATGCTGGCCGGAGCAGGGCGCATTATTGTCTATAGCCCCTACCGGTACTATGCGGATGAAGAATGGTTCGGGGGATACGGGCGGGTGCAGTGGGCCGCCAGCTGGGCGGAAGTGCGGCAACTGCTGCAGCAGGGCCATCAAGCCGGCACGGTGGTCAATGTGTTTACCGATGGAACCATTCAGTTCTATGGAGCAGAGGAATAGTTCCGGCGTAAAAATATTTTCTAGGAGCGGTAAACCAAATGGTGGGCGGGGTCGTCAATTCTACAGAAAATTAACGGGAGGGGTTTTATGGAATCACCGGGCACTAACAAGAACACGGCCCTGGTACTGGCTGCCGCCATTATCGGCCTGGCTCTGGTTATCTGCAGCTTTATCGCAGCCGGGGCGCTCAACAATTTTGCCAGCAACAAGAACACCATTACGGTCACCGGGGCGGCCAAAAAGCAGATCCGCTCCGACCTGATTGTCTGGCGGGGCACTTTTTCCGTGCAGTCGCCCCAGCTTCCCGATGCCTACAACAAGCTCAAGCAGGACCTGGCCAGGGTGAAGAGTTACCTGATGGCCAAGGGCATTGCGGAAAAAGATCTGGTGGTCAATTCCATTCAGACCATTCCCATCTACCAGACCAGCAGCCAGGGCATGCAGACCAGTGTGGTGGAGGCCTACCGCCTGATTCAAACAGTGGAAATCACCTCCAAGGAGGTGGACAAAATCAGCGAGCTTTCCCGCACCTCCACCGAGCTGATTAATCAGGGTATTCAGTTTGAATCGCAACCGCCCCAGTACTTCTACACCAAGTTGAACGATCTGAAGGTGAGTATGCTGGCGGAAGCAGCCAAAGATGCCCGGGTGCGGGCCGAACAGCTGGCCAAAAGCAGTGGGGGGAAAATCGGCCCTCTGCGTTCGGCCAAAATGGGCGTTTTCCAGATCACCCCGCTGAATTCCACCGATGTTTCGGACTACGGGATCAACGACACTTCATCCCTGGATAAAGAGATAACTGCAGTGGTTAATGCCGAGTTTTATGTGAAGTAGGGTATGATTGCCGGAAAGGGGCGGGATAGCTGTCAGGTTTGAGCTACCGGACCAATAGCTAAAATGTGAAAACCGGGTGCCACAGGTCGCACCCGGTTTTTGCATGTCGGTTGGATTTATTGTCTTAGAGCCTGCTGCCGGGAAACCTAGCCGACCAGGTAACCGAAAAACAGGCCCGTGAGCGTGGACAGGACCACCACCAGCAGCACATAGACCGCTGTTCGGGCTACGCCCATCACCCGGCCGATGACCAGCATATTGGGCAGGCTTAATGAGGGACCGGCCAGCAACAGGGCCAGGGCCGGGCCCTTGTTCATGCCCATGTCCAGCAGGGCTTTGACAATGGGCACTTCGGTCAGGGTGGAGAAGTACATCAGAGCGCCGAAAACCGAGGCCAGCAGGTTGGCGGCCAGGCTGTTCTGGCCGACCGCCGTTTGAATCCAGTGCTGGGGGATGATCGCCTTGAGAATACCGGCGATAAACACTCCGGCCAGCAGCACCGGGAAAATCTGCTTAACAAACTTCCAGGTTTCACTCAGCCAGGTGCGCACATCCTCTCCGTCATACCACTGGGTGAGCACCACCGCCAGGAAGCTGAGCAGGGAAAAGATAATGGCTACCTTGCTCCAGAAGGGGATAGCCGCCGTGCCAAAGAGCAGGATGGCCACCAGGGTGCCGAAAAAGGCCAGCAGTTGCCAGGCCGGCCGGCTTTCCTCACCGGCAAACATGCCGTCGTCTTCCGCCTGCTCCTGGCGCTTGCGTTCAAAAATCAGGGCCATGAGCAGACCGATGATAATGGAAAAGGAGATGGCGCCCACGGCCCGGGCCAGGCCCAGCTCCCAGCCCATCTTGCGGGCGGTGAGCACGATGGCCAGAATGTTGATGGCCGGGCCAGAGAAAAGGAAGGTGACGGCCGGTCCCAGTCCGGCTCCTTTGCGATGGATTCCGGCGAAAAGGGGCAGGATGGTGCACGAGCATACGGCCAGGATGGCGCCCGATACCGAAGCCACACCGTAGGCCAGGTGTTTGGGGGCGCGGGGGCCGAAATATTTCAGCACCGCGCCGGTGGCCAGCACGGCCGCTATGCCGCCGGCGATAAAAAAGGCCGGGATCAGGCAGGTGAGCACGTGGGCCGAGAGATATTCCAGCAGCTCATTGACGCCGCTCATCAGGATGGCATTTAAACTCATCATACATCACCTCTATGAATATAATTTTATACGATATTTATATAAGTGAAATCTAATATTCGCAAACTGACAAAAAGCGGGGCTTTTCAGGGAGTGGCCCCGCTTTGGGCGGCAGTCGTCTACTATGGAAAGATTTGCTCCAGTTGTTTACTCTAAACAAACAGATCCACTTAAGCAGCAGTCTTTTAGCAGCCTTGGGTAAGGGAAGAACGCACCCGGTCGTAGATTTTCTGGATGTCTGTCGCATTCAGGTCGAAGTTGTGCGCTTTTTTGATCCCTTCTTCTGTAATCACGAGGTAATCGGTGATATTGATTCCAGCGTGTTCCAGGGTGTGTTTGGCACATTTCACCGGACAGCCGTCTATGGCTACCAACCTTTTGGCTCCTCTGGCCGATTCAATAAAGCTTTCCACATGTCCGCCAATGCCGGCCAGGCAGAACATCCGGCCCACACCGTTTTTGGTCAGCTCAACGCCCACCTGGTTGGCGATTTGCCCCACGTTGGAGGCTCCGGAACAGGGAAAGATTAGTATTTCCGATGCACTGGCTGTGCAACTGCAGTTGTCGGCCATTATTATTTCCTCCTTAAAAATTATTAAATTATCTTCGTGAATTTATTACCGGGATACTATTCTTCTTTGAGGTAATAACCACAGCCCGGTTCCGGTTACATCTCTTCTTTGATATAGCGCACCAGATCCTGGTGTTTGGGTACCCGACCGAATACCTTGACCTTGCCGTTAATCACCAGCCCGGGCGTCATCAGCACATTGTATGAGGATATCTGGTCAAGATCGGTAATTTTCTCGATGCTGGCGGCAATGCCTGTTTCCTCCACGGCCTTGCGCACTGCTTTTTCCAGTTCCTGACACTTTTTGCATCCCGGGCCCAGAACTTTAATATCCAAAATGTTCACCTCCAAATGAACAAACTAGAATTAATGCGTTGCTTATATAATAAATAGCTTATGTAAAAAGAATAAACCCAAACCTGTTGACTGTCAAGAGCAATGGGCAAAGATTCCGGAAAATCTTTTTTACAGGGACTGTTGTTTCCTGGTTGATTAAGGAAAGAAGGCCTGCAGCGCCTGGCCCAGTTCCGGATAGGTGAAAACAAAGCCTGCCTCCAGAGCGCGGGCGGGTAGAGCCCGCTGGCTGGCCAGCAGCAGAGCGTCAGCCATATCGCCCAGCAGCAGGCGCAGGAGGGAAGCGGGCTGGGGTAGCCAGGAAGGCTTGTGGAGCACCCGGGCAGCAGTGCGGCAGAACTGGATATTGGTGACCGGGCGGGGGGAGACGGCATTGAACGGGCCGCTGGCCCGGGGGTGGTGCAGCAGAAAATAGATCAGGCGCACCAGGTCCTGAATGTGGATCCAGGACATCCATTGCCGGCCGCTGCCGGTGCGCCCGCCGGCATAAAGGTGGAAGGGCAGCAGCAGGCGGGGCAGGGCACCGCCCTCCTTTGCCAGTACCAGGCCGGTACGCAGCAGCACTACCCGTGTGCCGTGTTCCTCTGCCCGCAGGGCTTCCTGCTCCCAGGCCGAACAAACCTGGCTCAAAAAGTCATGGCCGGGTGGGCTCTCTTCGGTCAGCACCTCGTCGGCCCGGCTGCCGTAATAGCCCACAGCTGAAGCATTAATCAGTACGCGGGGGCGCTGGTCGGGCGGCAGGCAGGCGATGGCCTCCACTAACCGGCGGGTGCTGTGCAGGCGGCTTTCCAGAATAGCCTGTTTGTAATGTTCCGACCAGCGCCGGCCGGCAATGGAGGCACCGGCCAGGTTGATCAGGGCGCTGGCTCCTTCCAAAACCTGTGCCCAGGTTAAAGAGCCCTGTCCGCTGCTGCCCGGCCAGAGGGCGAAGGGAGCCCCGGACGGCAGGTTCCGCGCCGGGGAGCGGGTGAGTACGGTCACCTGCCAGTTCAGGGCCAGTAGATATTCTGTCAGGGCGCGGCCCACCAGACCGCTGCCGCCGGCAATTACTGCACGCATAAATTAACCTCCAACTTTTTTAACAAACTTCTTTCGGCTCGGGGCGGGGAGTGCGCAAGTACCTTGCTCCGGTCCAGGTGAGCACGCCGGCAAAGATGACGCGCAAAGCTCCCTCGGGCAGGATGTGGGCCAGGGAGCCGCCCAGATATGTACCCAGCAGGATGCCCGGCACCAGTCCCGGCAGGATTTTAGCGTTCACATTGCCCAGGCGCCAGTGGGTCAGCGCACCCGCTATGCCTACCGGCACCATGGCCAGCAGGGAACATCCCTGGGCCAGATACTGGGAAAAGCCGGCCAGGAGCACCATGGAGGGAACCATGATGGTACCTCCGCCCACACCCATCATTCCTGAAAGAAAGCCGGTAAAAATACCGGTTAATAAAAAGACGACCACTTCCGCCCGCAAGGTGTTCAGGCCCGCGAGATGGGGCAGGTAGGGCTTTAAGAGTAAAAGAAGTGAGACGAAAACCAGAAATCCCCCAAAAGCTCTTTTCAGTTGCCACTCCGGGAGGGCATGGGCAAAACGGGCACCAGCCCGGGCGGTGAAGATGGCTGTGGAGGCCAGCAGGGCCGCGGCCAGGATGTCAACCGAGCCGTTTAAGGCATAGGTGGCTGCGCCCGCCATCCCGGTAAAAACCAGTGCTACCAGGCTGGTGCCATGGGCGCTGTGCTGGTTCATTTTGAGTACGGAAACCATCAGGGGAATCATGATTACCCCGCCGCCCAGCCCCACCAGTCCCCCAAAAAAGCCGGCAGCCAGGCCAATTAGCCAGCTGGTCATTTATGTATCACCTCAATTTAACAATATACTCAAAGCACCTGCTTGTAAACAAATAAACACACATTTTATTGACGGTGGAAAATTGACCAAAATTCGCTGGCAAAAACAAAAAGGCTGCCATATTACTGACAGCCTTTTATTTGCTGATGGTAATGGTGGAGGCGGGGGGAGTCGAACCCACCGTCCGAAGGAATGACCACAGCAGTCTCTCCGAGCGCAGGCTGTGCTTTAAGCTTCGCACCTTTGGCGGCCACAGCCAGCCTCCGCGGGTGCTATTCCGGTGAAAGTCCTACCAGATCTCCGGAAGGCAACCTGGCAGCCAGCCCGTTAATGTGACGCCCTTTCCCGGGCCACGGGCCCGGCGCGGGAAGGACGTAGCTGCTACAAATTAAGCAGCCAGAGCGTAGTTTTCGTTGGCACTTATCAGCTTTCCACCGTTTTTACGGGCGGGTGGAACCCCGGCTCGCTACTCCTGTCACCAGTTCCCCCGTCGAAACCAGTACGCCCCCTTGTTCATTAACCTTGCATTTTGGCTTCAGACTGGTTTGATGTTGTTCTTCTGAAACCAATGATTAGCCTTTGGCCCGGCGGGCTCGTTCCATTTCCCGCTGGGCATCCCGGGCGGCGATGTCCTGCCGCTTGTCGTAGAGCTTTTTACCCCGGGCCAGGGCCAGTTCCACCTTGGCCCAGCCTCGCTGAAAATACACTTTCAGCGGAATCAGGGTCAGCCCTTTCTCGCGGATTTTGCTGTGCAGGCGGTTGATTTCCTGCCGGTGCATCAACAGCCGCCGCACCCTTTTGGGCTCGTGGTTGAAGCGGTTGCCCTGCTCATAGGGGCTGATATGCATATTATACAGCAAAAGTTCGTTATTTTCAATACGGGCAAAGCTGTCCTGCAAATTGGCCCGGCCGGCCCGCAGCGACTTCACTTCGGTGCCTTTGAGTTCAATGCCGGCTTCAAAGGTTTCAATAATATGATATTCATGACGGGCCTTGCGGTTGCTGATGGTAGGCGTTCCGGCCATAATATCACAGTCCCATTTCCCGGGCAATGCCCTGCATGGCGGCAAGGGATATTTCCAGGAATTTTTCCAGTTCCAGCCCCAGCTCGGAGCAGGCGGCAATTTGCTGCCGGTTAGCTCCCCGGGCAAAGGATTTTTCACCAAAGCGGTTCAGCAAAAAGGGCACATCAATAGCCGCCAGCGATTTTTCTTTTTTGATCAGCGCACCGGCCACAATCAGCCCGGTGACCGGGTCGGCGCAGTAGAGCGCTTTGTCCAGCAGGGAAAGGCGGGGCAGGCCGTGTGCTTCATTGTGCGCTTTGACGGCATAGATTACATCTTCCGGCAGACCGTGCTGTTCCAGGATTTCTGCGCCCAGCAGGCTGTGCCGCTGCGGATCGTCTTTGGTTTGATCGTAATCAATATCGTGCAGCAGGCCGGACAGGCCCCATTTTTCTTCATCCTGATTTAAGTAACGGGCCAGGCCGCGCATGACGGCTTCCACGGCCAGGCAGTGTTTCACCAGATTGGCAGTTTTTAGGTATTTTTGTAACAGATCCAGAGCTGCTTCACGCTGCATGGTCAATTCCTCCGTTGATACTCGTTAGACTATTAATAGATCAAACCGGCTGGAAATTTACTTGCAAAAACTTGGCCGTGGCCCGGGAAGTGCACTGGCCATCCGGCAAAAAGATGCGTCCTTCCATGATTATCAGCCGGCCTTTGTGCTCCAGATTGCGGGCTTCGATGAGCAGCGGGGTGTGGATGGGCACGGCCTTCATATAGCGCACCGTCATTTCGGCGGTCATGGTGTCCAGACGGTGAAACTTGAGCCAGTTGGCCATGGTTTCATCCAGCAGGGTGGCGATGAGTCCCCCGTGCATATAGCCCGGCCAGCCCTGGTGTTCATCCCGGGCGGAAAACCGGCAGCGGCAAACGTTGTCCTGCAGTTCAAAAGTAAGTTGCAAACCGATGGGATTGTGGGGGCTGCAGCCAAAGCACATGGAAACACCGGTCTGGGACAGGGGCAGTTTCATGCGGAGCCTCCTGGTACAACCATATTTTAATGGTAACAATTAGTATTTTATCAGTCCGGACCCGTTTTCGCAAGCTCTCCCGGAAGACGCTCGCCGGAGAAATATCAGGACTGTCCGGTACCGGTCAGCTGCTGCATGATGGCCAGGGAGCTGCTGGTGCCCAGGCGGGTCGCTCCCGCCTGCAGCATGGCCCGGGCCTGGTCGGCTGTTTTAATCCCCCCCGAGGCTTTAACCCCTACGTGGGGCGGTACGTGCTGGCGTAATAGCTGCACGTCTTCCCGGGTAGCTCCCCCGCTGCCCAGTCCGGTGCTGGTCTTGACAAAATCCGCGCCGGCCAGCACGGCCAGCTCACAGGCCAGTATTTTCTCTTCCGGCGTGAGATAGCATGTCTCCAGGATTACCTTTACCAGAGCCCGCGGGGTGATCTGCCGCGCAGTTTGTACCACAGCCCGCAGGTCGTCCAGCACCGCCTGCATCAGGCCACTTTTCAGCCAGCCCAGATTGAGCACCACATCCAGTTCGGTGGCGCCATTCTGCAGGGCTGCAGCGGCCTCGGCCACTTTGGCGGCAGTGCTGCCGGCGCCCAGGGGAAAGCCAATCACAGTGCAGACTCCGACCGGGCCATCCTGCAGCGCCCTGCTGGCCGCTGGCACGTAGCACGGGTTGATACAAACGGCGGCAAAGCCGTATTGCCGGGCTTCTGCGCACAGGCGCTCAATGTCAGGCAGGGTGGCGGTAGGGGAGAGCAGAGTGTGGTCGATGAAGCTGGCCAGCCGGTTCGGTGTGAGCCTCTCTGTCACGACGGCAACTCCTTTGCTTGTGGTTTATATGCGCCACCTGGGCGGTAATGGGCCGGGAAAAAACTAACCCACCGGCGGCACCGGTGGGTATGATTACTCACCCAGTATGGCGGGAAAATCCGGGAACGTGCCATCAACCGACAGCGCCCGGGCCAGCAGCCGGTAGGCCGGCCGGGCCTGGGTTAGCAAGTCGTACTGGCGGCTGGAAAGCACCCAGCAGGTGGTAATTTCATCCAGGGTGCCGAAGATCATCTTGCGGGCTACCTTGATGTCCAGATCACGGGAGAATGCCCCTTTGTTCATGCCGTCGGCAATGATTTCCTCCAGGAAATTATAATACTCTTTGATGATCTTGGCAATGGCCCGCCTGATCGTGGTCTCGGATTGGCGCAGCTGGATCTGGAGCACGGAGGCCAGGGCCCGGTCGTTTTGCATGCGCTGGAACTGCAGGGTGATCAGCCGGGCCAGACGTTCAAAGGGGTTGTCAATTTCCTGCAGGGCATTGCGGGCGGCATTGGTGAAATCACCCAGCTTGATGCGGAACAGGGAGATCAGAACATCCTCTTTGTTCTGGAAATAAAGATAAATGGTGCCGTCGGCCACACCGGCCTCCCGGGCAATTTTGGCCACCTGGGAGTTGTGATAGCCGTTTTCCGCAATGACCTTTACGGCCGCTTCAATGATCGCCCGGTACTTTTCACCAGATCTTCTTGCCACGACCCTGTCCTCCTGGATAGCTCAAACTGTAATAAAAACAAGCGCCATTTCCGGAAGGGGCAGCTGATTGGGCCCGCCAAGGGGAGAAAGCGGACACAGGCTTGCTCCTTCCGGAAAGATCTGGCCAGGGGAAGGCCGGACATGGCGCTTGGAGGGGTCAGCATGGATTAATTACACGATATATTTTTCCGCTTCAATAACTCTGGCGGCAATTTGCCGGCGCAGTTCCACCAGGTTGGCCGGCGGGAACTTGAGCATGCGCTTGACAATGGAAAGCTGGGTGCGCAGCATATCTCCCTCAAACAAATAGCATAGCGCTTCCTTGGCCCACTTGTCAAACATGGGGAAGACGTCATAGACATAGGCCGAGGCCAGCAGCAGCTTGGTTTCGGCGGATGCCGGGTCTTTTTCCCAGGCTTTCAGGGCGCGCAGCACGGCGCTCTCCATGGCGTAGATTTGAATGGCCATATCGGCCATGATGGCGATCATTTCCTGTTCCTTGGCCAGCTTTTGCATGAACTTTTGCACGGCCTGGCCGCCCACCAGCAGGAACAGCTTCTTGGCCATATTGACCATGGCCCGTTCAGCAGCCAGCGGCTTGCCGTCTTCTTCCACACTGGCGCGCAGGTTGAGGATGTCATTGGACAGAGCCTGGGCGGCCTGCATCAAAGGCAGCTTGCCCTTCATGGCCTTGCGCAGCAGGGTGGCCGGGATGACCAGACGGTTGACTTCGTTGGTGCCTTCAAAAATGCGGTTGATGCGGGCATCGCGGTAGAAGCGCTCGGCAGGGAACTCCTGGGTGTAGCCGTAGCCGCCGTGAATCTGTACGCATTCGTCCACACAGTAGTCCAGGGTTTCCGAACCCAGCACCTTGGTGATGGAGCACTCGATGGCATATTCTTCAATGGCCGCTCCGGCTTCGGCGCCCGACTTCACATCGTGCAGGGCTTCTTCAATGTCGCCCACCAGGCGGTAGACGGCGCTTTCCGCGGCGTAGGTCTTGATGGCCATCTGGGCAATCTTGGTACGGATCATGCCGAATTTGGCCAGGGGCAGATTGAACTGCTGGCGCTCCAGAGCATACTTAACAGCCTGATTCAGGGCCACTTTGGAGGAACCCACGCAACCGGCGCCCAGCTTGTAACGGCCGATGTTCAGAATGTTGAAAGCGATGACGTGACCCTTGCCAACTTCGCCCAGCACATTTTCCACCGGTACTTTGGCGTCTTCAAAAATCAGGCTGCAGGTGGAGGAGCCTTTAATGCCCAGTTTCTTTTCTTCCGCGCCCACGCTGAAGCCCGGAGTATCGCGGTCCACAATGAAGGCGGTAAACTTGTCGCCGTCCACTTTGGCGTAGACGATAAAGACATCGGCGAAACCGGCGTTGGTGATGAAGATCTTTTCGCCGTTTAAGATGTAATACTTGCCATCTTCCGACAGCACGGCCTTGGTTTTGGAGTTCAGGGCATCGGAGCCGGCGCCGGGCTCGGTCAGGGCATAGGCGGCAATCAGTTCGCCGGTGGCCAGGCCGGGCAGGTATTTTTTCTTCTGCTCCTCTGTACCAAAGAGCACAATAGGCAGAGAGCCAATGCCGGTGTGGGCACCGATGCTCACCGCAAAGGAGCCGCCGCCCGAACTGTACTCGGCAATGATGGCCGAGGCGATTTTGCCCATGTCGGCGCCTTCATATTCTTCGGCAATGTCGGCGCCCAGCAGGCCCAGTTCGCCCGCTTTCTTCAGAGTAGCAGCCATCAGGCCTTCTTCCTGGTGATCCAGGCGTTCAATGTTGGGCACTACTTCGTTTTCAATAAAATCGGCCACAGTGCTGGCCACCATCTGATGTTCTTCGGAAAAATCCTCCGGGGTGAAGATATCAGCCGGATTAATCTGATCAATTAAGAACTTGCCACCGGGAATGGGCATAGTGTTTTCGCTCCTTTCGGGATGGGTTGGGATTTTAGTCTACCAGTTCAAATACGCCGGCTGCGCCCATACCGCCGCCAATGCACATGCTGACCACACCGTAGCGGGCCTTTTGCCGGTGCATCTCATGAATCAGGGTAGCGGTGAGTTTGGCTCCCGTGCAGCCCAGCGGGTGACCCAGGGCCACCGCGCCGCCGTTCAGGTTGATTTTGGCCGGATCCAGTTCCAGCACCTTGATGCAGGCCAGGGCCTGGGCGGCAAAGGCCTCGTTCAGCTCGAAGACATCCACCTGGTCTTTGGTGATGCCGGCCAGCTTGAGGGCCTTGGGAATGGCCACCGTGGGGCCAATGCCCATGATCTCGGGCGGGCAGCCGCCCACAGCGTAGGAGCGGAACACGGCCAGGGGCTTTAAACCCAGCTCTTCGGCCTTCCGGCGGCTCATCAGCACGGTGACGGCCGCGCCGTCGCTGGTCTGGGAGGAGTTGCCCGCAGTGACGCTGCCGCCAGCCCGGAAGACCGGTTTTAGCTTGGCCAGCACTTCCATAGTGGTGCCGGGGCGCACGCCTTCGTCGGTATCGAATACGGTCTTTTTCTCAACGATCTTGCCATTCTGCCAGAATTTCTCGGTGATGGTCAGGGGTACGATTTCATCCTTGAATTTGCCTTCGGCTATGGCTTTGGCCGCTTTGGCATGGCTCTGGACGGAAAATTCGTCCTGCTGTTCGCGGGTGATGCCGTATTTGTCGGCTACGTTTTCCGCGGTCAGGCCCATACCCATATAGGCTTCGGGGCAGATGCTGATCAGTTCCGGGTCCGGGGACAGCTTGTTGCCGCCCATGGGTACCTGGCTCATGCTTTCCACACCGCCGCAGACATAGACATCGGCAAAACCGGCCATGATGCGGGTGGCGCCGATGGCAATGGCCTCCAGGCCGGAGGAGCAGAAACGGTTGACCGTGACACCGGACACGCTGTCGGGCAGTCCGGCCAGCAGGTTGATCATCCGGGCCACGTTCATGCCCTGCTCAGCTTCCGGGAAGGCGCAGCCAAAGATTACATCATCTATTTCCGCCGGGTCCAGGGCCGGCACCCGGGCCAGGGCTTCCTTCAAGGCGGTGGCAGCCAGGTATTCCGGGCGGGTGTTTTTCAGCTTGCCCCGGGGAGCTTTGCCCACCGCTGTACGCACGGTGCTGACGATTACAGCTTCTTGCATTCTACCTTTACCCCCCTAGTTCCTCAGCGGTTTGTTGGTGGCCAGCATGTGGCGAATTCTCTCAATGGTTTTGGGTTCGCCCAGCAGGCTCAGGAAAGCTTCTCTTTCCAGATCCAGCAGATCCCATTCGCCTACCATGGTGCCTGCAGTGACACCGCCGCCGGTGATGATGTGGGCCACTTTGCGGGCGATCTTGGCATCGTGGTCGGAAATGTAGTTGCCCCAGCGCATGGTGTGGATGGCTACATCCAGCGCGGCGTAGCCGGGAGCGCCCACTGCCGGCACCTGCTTCAGCTGCAGGGGGCGGAAGGTGGGGGCCAGTTCCAGCACCAGCTTTTTAGCATCGCCAATCACCAGGTCGCGGTTGGTGGTTACCCGGTCGGTAGCCCGCATCAGGCCCAGTTTCTGGGCTTCCCGGGCGCTGGTGGATACTTTGGCCATGGCAATATTTTCAAAGACCTTGTTGATCATGGGCTGGACCGAGTTGGTGCCGCCGGTCTTCACGCCATCGGCGGACGGAGGCATCAGCTCATAGGCACGCAGGGTCAGCTCTTTGCAGCCGCCGCCGGCCGGGATCAGGCCCACGCCCACTTCCACCAGGCCCATGTAGGTTTCGGCATAGGCGTTGACCGCATGGGAGTGCAGGCAGACTTCGCAGCCGCCGCCCAGGGCCATGCCGTGCGGTGCGGCCACCACGGGCTTCTGGCACATCTTCAGGGCCATGGTGCCTTTCTGGAATTCCTTGATCATGAAGTCCAGATCGTCCCACTCTTCGTCCTCAGCTTCCATCAGCACCAGCATCAGGTTGGCGCCCACCGAGAAGTGCTGGCCGTAGTTGGCCACCACCATGCCCACATAGTCATTTTTCTCTACAAACTCCACAGCCTTGCGCACCATACCCATGACGTCTTCGCCCAGGGAGTTGGCCTTGCTGTGGAATTCCAGGTTGACCACGCCATCGCCGATGTCAATCAGGCTGGCTCCCGAGTTGGACAGCAGCACTTTGCCCTTTTCCTTCAGCGGGGTGAGGAAAATAACGCCTTCGCCCAGCTTTTCGGGTTTGTGTTCCTTGCTCTGCTGGTCGAAGATGAAGCGGTCGCCCTGCTTGGCTTCGTAGAAGCTGGTCTTGCCGGCGGCCAGCAGGTCTTCCACCACCTGGGGTACCGGGATGCCTTCGGCCTTGAGGCGTTCCACTACATTGGGTACGCCCAGGATGTCCCAGGTTTCAAAGGGACCGAAATCCCAGTTGAAGCCCCACTTCATGGCGTTGTCAATAGCCTGGATATCATCGGCAATTACGCCCAGCAGATTGGCGGCATAAAGCAGCACGTCGCGGGTGATCTTCCAGGCAAACTGGGCCGCTTTATCTTTGCCGGCGAGCAGAGCCTTGAACTGGTTGGCCGGTTTGCCGGCCTGCTTGGCCGCTTCCAGGGAAGCAAACTTGACCTTTTGTTTGGGCCGGTATTCCAGAGTTTTCAAATCAATGGCCAGAGTTTCCCGACCGGCATTGGTCTTGACCTTCTTGTAAAAGCCCTGTTTGGTCTTGTCACCCAGCCATTTGTTTTCCAGCATCTTCTGCAGGGGTTCCACTGGTTCGAATACAGCTTTTTCCGCCGGATCGCTGGTGTAGTCGTAAACCGTTTTGGCCACGTGCAGCATGACGTCCAGACCCACCATGTCCAGGGTGCGGAAAGAAGCACTCTTGGGCCGGCCCATCACCCGGCCGGTCAGCGCGTCCACTTCTTCCACGCTCAGGTCGAATTCCAGGGCGGCCTTGATGGTGGCGCACATGCCGTACACGCCAATGCGGTTGGCCACAAAGTTGGGCGTGTCTTTGCAGATAACAATGCCCTTGCCCAGCACTACTTCGCCGAAGTAGGACACAAAGTCCACCACTTCGGGCAGGGTTTCCCGGGCCGGGATTATTTCCAACAGGCGCATATAGCGGGGCGGGTTGAAGAAGTGCATGCCGATGAAATGCTGCTTGAACTCTTCACTGCGCCCTTCGATCATCTGGTTGATGGACAGACCCGAGGTGTTGGAGGCCACAATGCTGCCCGGGCGGCGGAACTGTTCCACTTTGGCGAACAGGTTCTGCTTGATGTCCATCCTTTCCACTACAGCTTCGATGATTAAATCGCAGTCGGCCAGGTAGGCCATGTTGTCTTCAAAGTTGCCGGGGGTGAGCAGGGCGGCGTTTTCCGGTACATAAAAGGCGGCCGGTTTGGCTTTGACCAGGTTGGCGATGGCGCCGGTAGCAAAGCGGTTGCGTACGGCCGGGCTTTCCAGGGTAAGGCCCTTTTTCTCTTCTTCCGGAGTCAGGGCATTCGGCACAATATCCAGCAGATATGTAGGAATGCCCACATTGGCCAGGTGAGCGGCAATGGCGGCGCCCATAACGCCGGCACCCAGCACGGCAGCTTTGTTGATGCTGCGCTTCATCTTCTGCGTTCCTCCTTTGGCGTTGGCTTTAAGCAACCTTGTCCCTGATCCGGTCTTGGCCCGGTATGCAGGTCTGGCCGGACCAAGACGGGACAGGGGAGTTACCCGCTTCGCAGCTACATGACTGAATGTTCAATCATGATGTATCAATATAAAGATATTTCATATTATAAAAAAAATCAATACTAGTTTGAGAGCCGTAAAGACCGCTGGTAGCCCCTGAATGACTATTCAGGTATAAAATTTGTTGTTTGGGGGGTATTTTTGCATATTTGAGGGGAATTGAATAGAAAATTCGGGAATGTCAGGCACGGGGTGCGGCAGGGGCGGCATATTTTTGCTGCAGTTCCCGGTCCAGCCCGGCCAGATAGACCAGCACCTGCGCCACAGCCTGATAGAGCGCGGGAGGGATTTCCTGGCCCACGGGCAGTTTGAGCAGGGTTTTGGCCAGCTGTTCGTCCTGGTAGATGGCTACGCCGTGCTGGCGAGCGGTATCAATGATCCGGCGGGCCATTTCGCCCCGGCCGCTGGCCACCACCAGCGGGGCATTGTCCTGCCCGGGGTCGTAGCGCAGGGCGGCGGCGACGGTTGGCTCGGCCTGCGTTTTTTCCCTGGCAAGCTGCTGCTGGCTGTTTTGCCGTTTGAGCTGTTCTGCCGGTCCGGACACAATATTCACCTGCCCTGGGTTAATTACGGCTCATTATACTGTCAGATCAATCAAGATGGCCCGGGGGAGATTTTGGAGCTCGGGAATGAGCTGCCGGGCCGTGTGGACGTCGGGGCGGTAGTGACAGATGACCTGGCTTTCGGGGTAACTGTGGTGCAGCAGCGCTTCCAGTTCGGACAGCCGTTCCTGCAGCAGGCGGGCTACCTCTTTGTCGGGCGTGTAGAGCTGCAGCAGGCAGTGCTGGTTTTCTACCAGCCAGTACAGCCACAGGTAACCCAGCTGGCTGGTCTGGAGCTGGATGAACAGGCCGAGCGAGGATGCTGTTGCCGGATCTTTGGCTCCGGCATCCCGTTCATTGAACTTGATGTAAAAACTGGCCCGCGGAAAGAGCTCGCTGCGCCAGGGCAGAGGGAAATAGCCCGGCCAGGCGGTCTGGCCGGATGTATCCGGGGTCGGGGCGGTATCCTGACGGGAAAGAACCGGCTCTGCAGCGGTGCGGCTGGCTGCAGCAGCCGGGGTGTCCTGAGCCATTACCCGGGCGAAATCCTGCTGTCCGGGAGGGGATTTGTCGGGCGGGGTGGGTGCGCGCTGGCCCAGGATGCGCAGCAGGGCCGGGACGAGCTGGGTGATTTGCACGGCACTTTCACCTCGCTTGTATTACATAATTAATTATCGATCAAAAGCCGGGCACAATAAAGGTTTTTTTGTCCGGTCGGCCGCCGGGGGGGAAAAGTTATCGCCCCCTGCATGGCAGCAGGAATTTTCTGCCGCCGGGCCGAAATAAACCAGGTCCTGATCATATGTAGGCTCATAATGTTTGTATGAAGCGGAAAAACTGTTTTGGTGAACCAATCACGAAAGCGGGATGGTGATGGGCATGATGTCAGTGGTGATGGGCGGCCTGTGTCCCCATCCGCCCATTATGGTGCCCGAAGTGGGAGGAGCAGAGGCACAGAAAGTGGCTGCTTCGCAGCAGGCCATGCTGGAAATGGGCCGCCTGCTCCAGCAGTGTGGAGCACAGGCGCTGGTCTTGATCACTCCCCACGGGCCGGTTTTTCGCGATGGCCTGGCGGTGGGGGTGGAGGAAAACTGGCAGGGCGATCTGGCCGCTTTCCGGGCCCCCGGGGTCCACTTGAGCCTGCCCGGTCATCCGGAACTGGCCCGGCAAATCTGCCGCTGCCTGGAGGAGGCGGGGATTGTTCATCTGCCCTTGAGCCGGCAAAATGCTGCCGACTGGGAAGTGGACCTGGAGCTGGATCATGGTCTGACCGTGCCGTTATATTTTCTGCAGCAGGCGGGGGAACTGCCGCCGCTGGTCCCCGTTTACATGGGGCTGCTGCCGCCGGTGCAGCTGTACCGGTTTGGTCTGGCCGCCCGCCAGGCGGCCCGGGAGCTGGGCCTGAAAATTGCTTTGCTGGCCAGCGGTGACCTTTCCCACCGCCTCACCCCCGATGCTCCTTCCGGCTACCACCCGCAGGGGGCGGAATTCGACCGGCTGCTGGGGGAAAGGCTGGGGCAGGGCGATGTGCCCGGGCTGGTATTCATCGACGAGCAGCTGCGCCGGGCGGCCGGTGAGTGCGGCTGGCGGCCGCTGGTGATGATGCTGGGCGCTCTGGACGGCTTTTCCTACACCGTGCCGGTTTATTCCTATGAGGGTCCTTTCGGGGTGGGCTATCTGGTGGCTGCTTTAAAGCCGGGTGAACCGGACGAAGGACGACTCTTTTCCCGGCAGTTTGCCGAACAGGAAAAAGCGGCGGTGCAAGAGCGCAAAGCCGGTGAGGGTTATCTGCCCGCCCTGGCCCGGGCGGCCCTGGAGAGCCATTTGCGCGGCCAGCGTTACCGGGTCTCGCCGGAGGAGGTGCCGGAGGAGTTCCGCCGGCCGGCCGGGGTTTTTGTCTCTTTGAAAAAGCACGGGGAACTGCGGGGCTGTATCGGCACCATTGAACCCCAGCACGACAGCATTGCCGGGGAAGTAATCGCCAACGCCATCAGCGCCGGTACGGCCGATCCGCGGTTTTATCCGGTCAGTGCGTCCGAGCTGGATGAAATTGATATCTCGGTTGATGTGCTGGGTCCGGCAGAGCCGGTGAGCGACCCGAGCCAGCTGGACCCCAGGCGCTACGGCGTGATTGTGCGCAGCGGGTGGCGAAAAGGGCTTTTACTGCCTGATCTGGAAGGGGTGGATACAGTGGAACAGCAGCTGGAAATCGCCCTGCAGAAAGCCGGCATTAGCCCACAGGAAAAATATACCATAGAACGTTTTGAAGTGGTCAGGTACAGGTGAGGAGGTCCTCAGGCAAACAGCAGGAAATATAGAGCAACTAAAATCATTTGAAGGAAAGCCGGTGCATAAATATGCAGGAAGCGCTGTATTACCGGCGCCTGCCGGAAAACCGGGTGCACTGCCTGCTCTGTCCCCAGGGCTGCCGCATTGCCGACGGGCACGGCGGTATGTGCCGGATGCGCCAGAACCGGGAAGGGCGGCTGTATGCAGCCAACTACGGTCTGGTCAGCGCGGCGGCCCTGGATCCCATGGAAAAAAAGCCGCTGTACCATTTTTATCCGGGCAGCCTGATTTTTTCCCTGGGCACTCTGGGCTGCAATCTGCGCTGTGGTTTCTGCCAGAACTGGCACATCGCCCAGACCGACAGCGCGCCGGCCCGCTATTTCAGCCCGCAGCAGGTGGTGCAGCAGGCCCGGGCTTTCAGGGAGCGGGAAGGGAATATGGTGGGTCTGGCCTACACCTATTCCGAGCCGCTGATGTGGTACGAGTTTGTGCTGGATACGGCCCGCCTGGCCCGGGAAGCGGGGCTGAAGAATGTGCTGGTGACCAACGGGTATATCAATCGCCAGCCGCTGCAGGAACTGCTGCCCTACATTGATGCCATGAACATAGACCTGAAGGGGGCGACCGGTGAGTTCTACCGCCGGCACTGTGTCGGCCGGCTGGAGCCAGTTCAGGAAACCATCCGGCTGGCCGCGCAAAGCTGCCATGTCGAGGTGACCACTCTGCTCATTGGCGGGGAGAACGATAGCCCGGAGCAGGTGGAGCAGCTGGCCCGCTTTCTGGCCGGAGTGGACCGCCGTTTGCCCTGGCACCTGTCGCGCTATTTTCCCAATTACCAGTTTGACCTGCCTCCCACCCCGCTGGAAAGCCTGCAAAGGGCCCGGCAGGTGGCCCGGGAATACCTGGATTTTGTTTACACGGGCAACGCGCCCGAACTGGATGGCAGCAACACGCTCTGTCCACGCTGCGGCCGAACAGTGATCAAACGGTATGGTTATCTGGTGGACGGAGACGGGCTGGCGGGCGGCAACTGCCGCTACTGCGGCGAGCCGATCTGTAAGAATATGTGAACAGGGGGGAAAAGTATGCCCTGGCGGGAAAAAATTGTTGAACTGGCCGATCTGCTGCTGTCCAGCAGCAAAACCCTGGTGTTGACCGGTGCCGGTATCTCTACCGAAAGCGGTATTCCTGATTTTCGCGGACCGGACGGGCTGTGGAGTAAGGTGGACCCCATCGAGGTTTTTTCGGTGGAAACCTTTACGCAGCGGCCCAAAGTGTTCTATGAAGTCGGGCTACCCCTGCTGGGCGCGTTGCACCGGGCCCGGCCCAACACCGCCCACTATGTGCTGGCTCGCCTGGAGGAAGCCGGTCTGATCCAGGGGGTAATCACCCAGAATGTGGACGGGCTGCACCAACAGGCCGGTTCCCGCACCGTGTATGAGATGCACGGGCACCTGCGCTCGGCCACCTGCATCGGCTGCGGGCATCAGGTGAGCTGGCGGCAGCTGGAGGAAATGGTGGAGCAGGGGGCTCTGCCTCCCCTCTGCGCGGCCTGCGGGGGAGTGTACAAACCGGATGCGGTTTTTTTCGGGGATCCGCTGCCGCCCGAATTTGATTATTGCTGCCGGGAGGTGGCCGACAGCCAGCTGCTGCTGGTGATTGGCTCCAGTCTGGAAGTGGCGCCGGTGAACTATCTGCCCTACTTGAGCAAGAAATTTGCCCTGATCAACATGGGTCCAACCATGGCCGACAGCCGGGCCGCCCTGCGCATCGAGGCCAGGGCGGGTGAAGCCATGCAGGCGCTGGCCGATGAGCTGGTCAAGCGGGGCCGGTTGCGGGAAAAAACTATCTAAAAAACAACTGTTGCACTGACCATGCATCTAGTTGTATAATTATAAAACGAAGCCGGTTTATGAGCCGGTGATCGCTGTATAAATATACACGATATACAGCGACGCCGGTTTAATATTTATAATAGCTGCTGTAGAAACAGAACAATGATGGCCGGAAAAGAAGGGAAGTGCTGTTTTGTGGCAGAAATCAATGTGGGCATTGTGGGGGCTACCGGTTATGCCGGGGCCGAGCTGGTGCGCCTGCTGGCCGGCCACCCGGCGGTGAACCTGGCTGTGTTGACCAGCCAGAGCTATGCCGGGCAGGCTTTCTGGGAAGTCTACCCGCACCTTTACGGTTATGTGGATATGGTAACCGAGGAACTGGATCCCGATCTGCTGGCCGAACGGTGTGATGTGGTGTTCACCGCCCTGCCCCATGGCCATGCCGTGGCCGTGGCCCGTGCCGTCAAAAGCCGGGGGAAAAAATTCATCGACCTGGGGGCCGATTTTCGTTTTACCAGTGCGGAAACCTACCAGCAGTGGTATAAAGTGGAGCACACCGGTGCCGACCTGCTGGGCGAAGCGGTATACGGCCTGCCCGAACTGCAGCGGGAAAAGATCCGGGGAGCCTGGCTGGTGGCCAATCCGGGCTGTTATCCCACCGGGGCTATTCTGGGGCTGGCGCCGCTGCTCCGGACGGGGCTGATCGAAACCGACAGCATTATTATCGACTCCAAGTCGGGAGTTTCGGGGGCCGGGCGGGGATTGTCCCTGAACACGCACTACTGTGAGGTTAATGAGAATATCAAGGCGTACAACGTGGCCCGGCACCGCCATACCCCTGAAATTGAGCAGATGCTGTCGGCTCTGGCCGGGCAGCCGGTGACCATCTCCTTCACTCCTCACCTGACTCCCATGAACCGGGGTATTCTCAGCACTATTTATGCCCGCCTCAAGGACGGGGCGGATGTGGGCGGCCTGCCTGAACTCTACCGGCGGTTCTATGAACATGAACCCTTTGTCCGCGTGCTGCCTCCGGGGATGCTGCCGGGGACCAGAGCGGTGGCCGGCAGCAATCACTGCGACATCGGTCTGGTGTACGACCCGCGCACCCGCCGGGTGGTGGTGGTGACTGCTATAGACAACCTGATCAAAGGAGCGGCCGGACAGGCGGTACAAAACATGAATATCATCTGCCATCTGCCTGAAAGTACCGCCCTGGCCGGGCCGGGCCTGTATCCCTGATCAACTGCCACCGGGCATCACAGAAAGGAGCATTCTTCTTGAACCAGTACAGTGTGCAAATTGTGGAAGGCGGAGTGACGGCAGCGGCGGGCTATCTGGCCGCCGGAGTGTCTGCCGGCATCAAATATGTGGGAAAAAAAGATGTGGCCCTGCTCTTCAGCCAGACCCCGGCAACCGCTGCCGGGATGTATACTACCAACCGGGTGCAGGCGGCGCCGCTCCAGTTGACCCGCCGCCATATTGCCGCCGGCCATCCGGTGCAGGCCATAGTGGTGAACAGCGGCAATGCCAATGCCTGCACCGGCCCGCAGGGGGAGAACGATGCGCTGGCCATGGCCGGGCGGGTGGCGGAAAAGCTGGGTCTTAAGCCGGAAAACGTGCTGGTCGCCTCCACCGGGGTGATCGGCCAGCCCATGCCCATGGGCAAAGTACTGGCGGGTATTGATGCGGCGGCAGCAGCTTTGAGCCGGGAGGGAGGAATTGATGCCGCCGAGGCCATCATGACCACCGACACCGAGCTCAAACAGCTGGCCCTGGCTGTTTCTACATCCGCGGGCCGCTTTGTCATTGGTGGTATGGCCAAGGGTTCGGGGATGATTCACCCCAACATGGCCACCATGCTCTGCTTTTTGACCACCGATGCCGCCGTGCCGGCCGAATTTCTGCAGCAGTGCCTGCGGCAGGCCGTGGAGGCTACTTTCAATCAGATCAGTGTGGATGGTGACACCAGTACCAACGATATGGTGGTACTGTTGGCCAATGGTGCCGCCGGTGTGCGCATTGAACCGGACAGCCCGCAGGCGGCGGCTTTCCAGGATGCCCTGGAACAAATCTGCACCGTGCTGGCCCAAAAAATCGCCCGGGACGGGGAAGGGGCCACGCACCTGATCCAGGCCCGGGTGCAGGGGGCGGCCACCCTGCAGGACGCCCGCCGGGCCGCCCGAGCCATCGTTTCCTCCAACCTGTTCAAGGCGGCGGTGTTCGGGCGCGACGCCAACTGGGGCAGGATTATCTGCGCCCTGGGGTATTCAGGCGCGGCATTCGACCCGCAGCGGGTGGACATCTATCTGGGTGAGGTGCAGGTAGCAGCGAACGGATGTGCCCTGGCCTTTGATGAGGAAAGGGCGGCCGGGGTGCTGGCCCGGGAACAGGTGGATGTGATCGTGGATCTCAAACAGGGTGAGTACAGTGCCCTGGCCTGGGGCTGCGATTTAACTTACGAGTACGTCAAGATCAATGGCAGTTACCGCACGTGAAAAGAAGGTGGTTTGATGACGACGGCGCAGGAGAGGGCGGCCATACTGGTGGAAGCCCTGCCATATATCAAGAAATTTTACGGCCAGACCGTGGTGATCAAGTACGGCGGGCACGCCATGGTCAGCGAGGAGCTGAAACAGGCCGTGCTCACCGATGTGGTGCTGATGAAGTATGTGGGTATGCACCCCGTGCTGGTGCACGGCGGTGGCCCGGAAATCAGCGCCATGCTGCGGCGGCTGGATATTCAGTCCCGCTTTGTGGGCGGTTTGCGGGTTACCGACGAGCCGACTATGGAAATAGTGGAAATGGTGCTGGTGGGCAAGATCAACAAGGACATCGTGGCCCGCATCAACCAGCTGGGCGGGCGGGCCGTGGGCCTGTGCGGCAAGGATGCCGGATTGTTCACCGCCGTGCGCCGGGCCGGCCGGGTACAGCAGCCGGACGGCACTGTGCAGGAGGTGGACATCGGCCTGGTGGGTGATATAGAGCGGGTCAATCCGGGTATTGTGAGCTCGCTGATCGAGCAGGGCTATATACCGGTGATTGCCCCCGTGGCCATGGGCAACGGCGGAGAAAGCTATAACATCAATGCCGATTATGCCGCCAGCGCTCTGGCCGGGGCACTGGCGGCCAACAAGCTGATCAACCTGACCGATGTGCCGGGAATCTTGCAAAAACCGGACGATCCGGGTTCGCTGCTCTCGGTGGTCAGCCGTCAGGACATTGATCGCCTGGTGCGTCAGGGAGTGATCGGCGGCGGGATGCTGCCCAAGGTGGACTGCTGCCTGCACGCCCTGCAGGCGGGAGTGCAGACCACGCACATTCTGGACGGGCGGGTGCCCCACGCCATCCTGCTGGAGGTGTTCACCGACCGGGGTATTGGTACCATGGTGGTAAATTAGGTTACATAGTGCTAGAGAGCGGGTGAATATAGATGCATTCGGCAGAAATCATCGCTTTAAGCGACCAGTATATCCTGCCCACCTACGGCCGGCTGCCTTTTTGTCCGGTACGGGGTGAAGGGGCGCTGCTTTACGATGCCGAGGGCCGGGAATACCTGGATTTTGTGGCCGGCCTGGCAGTGAATGCCCTGGGACATGCCCACCCGGCCGTGACCCGGGCCATCTGCGAGCAGGCCGGGCAGCTCATGCATGTCTCCAACCTGTACTATATTGAGCCGCAGGCCCGCCTGGCGCAGGTGCTGGTGCAGAATTCCTGCGCCAGCAAGGTCTTCTTCTGCAACAGCGGCGCCGAGGCCAACGAGGCGGCCATCAAGCTGGCCCGCAAGTTTGGCAAGCAGGAAGGCCGGCACCGTTATGAGATCATCACCGCCCGGCAATCCTTCCACGGCCGCACGCTGGCGGCCATCACGGCTACCGGGCAGCCCAAATACCAGCAGGGCTTCGAGCCGCTGCCCGAGGGCTTCACCTATGTACCCTTCAACGACCTGGAGGCCTTGGCGGCGGCCATTTCCCCCCGCACTTGCGCCATCATGCTGGAGCCGGTGCAGGGCGAGGGCGGTGTTTATCCAGCCGATCCACATTACCTGCAGGGCGTGCGCCGTCTTTGTGATGAAAAAGGACTGCTGTTGATCTTTGATGAGGTGCAGTGCGGCCTGGGCCGCACCGGGCGGCTGTTTGCCTACCAGCACTACGGGGTGGAGCCCGACGTGCTCACTCTGGCCAAAGCCCTGGGCAACGGTTTCCCCATCGGGGCCATGCTGGCCGGCCCCCGGGCGGCAAATGTGCTGCAGCCCGGTGACCACGCCTCCACTTTTGGCGGCAACCCCCTGGCCTGCCGGGTGGCCCTGGCCGTGCTGGAACAGCTGCTGGACGGCGGAGTGGTGGAAAATGCCGCCCGGGTGGGCGCTTATTTCTTCCAGCGCCTGCAGCAGCTGCCGGCCAGGTATTCCTTTGTGCGCCAGGTGCGCGGACTGGGCCTGATGCTGGGTGTGGAGCTGACGCGGGAAGGCCGGCCGGTAGTGGAGGCCTGCCGGGAGCGGGGCCTGCTGATTAACTGTGTGGGAACCCATATTTTGCGTTTTGTGCCGCCTTTGATCATCAGCCAGGCTGATGTAGACCGGGCGCTGGAGATTCTGGAACAGGTGTTGAGCAGTCTAAGCTGATCAGGAGGATAACATGCCCAAGAGGACGGACATCAGGAAAGTGCTGGTTATCGGTTCGGGTCCCATCATCATCGGTCAGGCCGCCGAGTTTGACTACGCCGGTACCCAGGCCTGCAAGGCGCTGCGGGAGGAGGGCGTGGAGGTGGTCCTGGTCAACTCCAACCCGGCCACCATCATGACCGATGATAACATTGCCGACCAGGTCTACATAGAGCCCCTGACCTGGCAGAGTGTAGCCGCCATCATTGAGCGCGAGCGGCCGGACGGACTGCTGCCCACTCTGGGCGGCCAGACCGGACTGAATCTGGCCGTGGAACTGGCCGAGCAGGGCGTGCTGGAGAAATACCGGGTGCAGCTGCTGGGTACTTCCCTGCAGACCATCAAAAAGGCCGAGGACCGGGAGCTGTTTAAAAAGACCATGCTGGAAATTGGCGAGCCGGTGCCCGAGAGCACCATCTGCACCAGCCTGTCCGAGGCCGAGGAGTTCGTGGCGCAAATTGGCTTTCCGGTGATTGTGCGGCCGGCCTATACCCTGGGCGGAACCGGGGGCGGTATAGCGGCCAATCAGGCCGAACTAGCGGCCATAGTGGACCGCGGTCTGAAGATGAGCATGATCGGTCAGGTGCTGCTGGAGCGCAGTGTGGCTGGCTGGAAGGAAATAGAGTACGAGGTGATGCGGGACGGCGCCAATAACTGCATCACCATTTGCAATATGGAAAACATCGATCCCATCGGCATCCACACCGGCGACAGCATTGTGGTGGCCCCTTCCCAGACTCTGGCCGACAAGGAATACCAGATGCTGCGCAGTGCTGCACTGAAGATCATCCGGGCGCTGGGGGTGGAGGGCGGTTGCAATGTGCAGTTCGCCCTGGACCCTTTGAGCTTTAAATACTATGTCATTGAAGTCAACCCGCGGGTGAGCCGCTCCTCGGCCCTGGCTTCCAAGGCCACCGGCTATCCCATTGCCAAGATGGCGGCCAAAATTGCCATCGGCCTAACCCTGGACGAAATCACCAACCCGGTTACCGGCAAGACCACGGCCTGTTTCGAGCCTACCCTGGATTATGTGGTGGTCAAGATTCCCCGCTGGCCCTTTGACAAGTTCACCGCCGCCGACCGCACCCTGGGCACCCAGATGAAAGCTACCGGGGAAGTGATGGCCATCGACCGCACCCTGGAAGGTGCGCTCTTAAAAGCCGTGCGCTCGCTGGAAATTGGCGTGGACAGCCTGCAGTTGCGCGGCTGTGCCAGCTGGAGCGAGATGGAGCTGGAAAGTCTGCTGGAAAGGCCCAACGATTTGCGCCTGTTTGCCATTGCCGAGGCCTTCCGGCGGGCCTGGGCCATGCGCGAGGTTTTCCAGCTCACCAGCATCGATTATTTCTTCCTGGAGAAGATTAAGAACATTGTGGTGCTGGAGGGCGAGATCCGGGCGGCCGGCTGGCCGCTGCCGGCTGAACTGCTGCGGCGGGCCAAGCAGATGGGACTGGCCGACAGCTACATCGCCCGCCTGACCGGCCAGAGCGCGGCGGCTGTGCGGGCGCTGCGCCGCCAGCTGGGCGTGCTGCCGGTCTACAAAATGGTGGATACCTGTGCGGCCGAATTCGAGTCCACCACTCCCTATTACTACTCCACCTATGACCAGGTGGATGAAGTGGCGGTGAGCGACCGGCC
The DNA here is from genome assembly GCF_052744395.1 of Desulfurispora sp. NCBI lineage: Bacteria > Bacillati > Bacillota > Clostridia > Eubacteriales > Desulfurisporaceae > Desulfurispora > Desulfurispora sp. Next base: position 45,362 of record NZ_JBRAJI010000015.1, read on the forward strand.
CAAAGTGCTGGTGCTGGGTTCGGGTCCCATCCGCATCGGCCAGGGCATCGAGTTCGATTATTGTTCGGTGCACTCGGTGTGGGGCCTGAAAAATGAACAATACGAATCCATCATTATTAATAACAACCCGGAAACCGTGAGCACCGACTTCGATACGGCGGACAAACTATATTTCGAACCCCTCACCCTGGAAGACGTGCTCAATGTGGTGGAAAAAGAGCAGCCCCTGGGCGTGATTGTGCAGTTTGGCGGTCAGACCGCCATCAACCTGGCTGCCGATTTGCACGCGGCCGGAGTGTGCATTCTGGGTACACCGGTGGAAAGCATTGATGCCGCCGAGGACCGGGAAAAATTCAGCGCCCTGCTCAAGGAACTGCAGATTCCCCAGAGCGAGGGAGCCACGGCCTGCACGGTGCAGGAAGCGCGCCGCATTGCCGAGCAGCTGGGCTACCCGGTGCTGGTACGTCCCTCCTATGTGCTGGGCGGCCGGGCTATGGAAATTGTTTATAACACCGCCGAACTACTCAAGTATATGGAAACCGCCGTGCAGGTATCTCCCCGCCACCCGGTGCTGGTGGATAAGTACATCCTGGGCCGCGAGGTGGAAGTGGACGCTATTGGCGACGGGCGGGATGTGTTCATTCCGGGCATTATGGAACATATTGAGCGGGCCGGGGTGCACTCGGGCGACTCCATGGCGGTGTATCCGCCCCAGACCCTGTCGCCCGAAGTGCAAAGGCAGATTGTGGATTACACCCTGCGTATTGCCCGCCGCCTCGCGGTGTGCGGCCTGATCAACATCCAGTATGTGGTGGCCGGGGAGCAGGTTTTCGTGCTGGAGGTCAACCCGCGGGCTTCCCGCACGGTACCCGTGCTGAGCAAGGTCACCGGTGTACCCATGGTGCAGGTGGCTACCCGGGCCATGCTGGGCCGCCGGCTGTCCGAGATGGGTTACCGGCCGGGTCTGGGTCCCCTGCCCGATTTGATCACGGTCAAAGCTCCGGTGTTTTCATTTGAAAAACTGGACCAGGTGGATGTGTCCCTGGGACCGGAAATGAAGTCCACCGGCGAAGTGATGGGCATTGCTCCCCGGCTGCCCCAGGCCCTGTACAAGGCCATGCTTTCGGCCGGTTTGAGAATTTCCGCCGGCGGAGAAATGCTGGTGTCGCTGGCCGACCGGGACAAACCGGAGGCGCTGCCCCTGGTGCGGGGTTTTGCCGCCCTGGGCTACCGGCTGTATGCCACACCGGGTACGGCAGTGGCCCTGGCGGCAGGCGGGCTGGGAGTGCAGGTGGTATATGAACAGGATGTGCCGGAACTGATTCGTTCCGGCCGGGTAAACCTGGTGCTCAATACGCCCACCCGGGGCAAAGAGCCCGGTCGTCCCGGTTTCACCCTGCGCCGGGCGGCGGCCGGATACAAGATTCCCTGCCTGACCTCGCTGGACACGGCCGGTGCCCTGCTGGAAGTGTTGCGCAGCCTGCATCGCGGCGAGGAGGCACCGCCGGTGAACATGCACCAGTTTGTGCGTAAAGGAGAGGAAGACCATGCCGCTACCGCCGCTGCCCGCTGAGCTTAAAGGGCGGGATTTGCTATCGCTGGCCGATTTCAGCCCGCAGGAGATTCTGCAGATCCTGGACTGGGCCGATACCTTGAAAAAATTGCAGAAAGAAAGAATACCCCATCCCTACCTGGCCGGTAAAACTCTGGCCCTGATCTTTGAGAAATCTTCCACCCGCACCCGGGTCTCCTTTGAAGTGGGCATCTACCAGCTGGGCGGCCAGGCGCTGTTTTTGAGCAGCCGCGACATCCAGCTGGGCCGGGGGGAGAGCATCGCCGACACCGCCCGCGTGCTTTCCCGCTATGTCGACGGCATCATGATCCGCACTTTCGGGCAGCAGGTGGTGGAGGAACTGGCCGCTTACGCTTCCGTGCCGGTGATCAACGGGCTGAGCGATCTGCTGCACCCCTGCCAGATCCTGGCTGACCTGCAGACCATCCGCGAGTACAAAGGGCGGCTCCAGGGGCTCAAGCTGGCTTTTGTGGGGGATGGCAACAATGTCTGTCATTCCCTGCTCATCGGCTGCAGCAAGCTGGGGCTGGATGTGGCTGTGGCCACGCCGCCTGGTTACCGGCCGGCAGAACACATTGTGGCGCGGGCGCGGGAATTTGCTGCGGCGGCCGGCAGCAGTGTGTTGATCACCGGTGACCCGGCCGAGGCGGTGCAGGGGGCCGATGTGCTGGTCACCGATGTCTGGGCCAGCATGGGTCAGGAGGACGAACAGCGGGAGCGGGAGCAGGTATTTGCTCCGTACCAGCTCAATGCCCGGCTGGCTGCTCTGGCGGCACCCGATTATATCTTTTTGCACTGTCTGCCCGCCCACCGTGGTGAGGAAGTGACCGCTGAAATCATTGATGGGCCGCACTCGGCGGTGTGGGATGAAGCGGAAAACCGCCTGCATGCCCAGAAGGCCGTGATGGCACTTTTGCTGCAGGACTGAAAATGCTGGTACATCTGGCAGGTTTTTTGTCCGGTGCCCGGGAAACATGATATAATAACAAACGTGCAGGAATGAATACAGATTGCCGCCGGGGCCCGCCCCGGCGCATCTGGCTGAAGGAGGATACAGCAGAAAATGGCCAAAGTGGTTCTGGCATACTCGGGGGGGCTGGATACTTCCATTATCATCCCCTGGCTGAAGGAGAATTACGGCTATGAAGTGATCGCCATGGTGGCCGATCTGGGCCAGGGCGAGGAGCTGGCCCCCCTGGAGGAAAAGGCCATCAAAAGCGGGGCCAGCAAGATTTACATTCAGGATGTGAAAAAAGAGTTTGTTACCGATTATATATTCCCCACCCTGCGGGCGGGCGCCATTTATGAAGGCAAATACCTGCTGGGCACCTCCATGGCCCGGCCGCTGATTGCCAAACAGCTGGTGGAAGTGGCCCGCCGGGAAGGGGCCGAGGCCGTGGCCCACGGCGCTACCGGCAAGGGCAATGATCAGGTGCGCTTTGAGCTGGGCGTCAAGGCGCTGGCTCCCGATTTGAAGATCATCGCTCCCTGGCGGGAATGGAATATTCGCTCCCGGGAAGATGCCATTGACTATGCCCAGGAAAGGGGCATTCCCGTGCCGGTGACCAAAGCCCGCCCTTACAGCATGGACCGCAACCTGTGGCACCTGAGCCACGAGGGCGGTGACCTGGAGGATCCGGCCAAAGAAATGCCGGAGGACGTGCTGATGCTCACCGTGCCGCCGGAAAAGGCTCCCGACCGGCCCACCTATGTGGAAATCGGCTTTCGGGCGGGCACGCCGGTCAGTGTAAACGGCGAAGAACTGGCACCGGTGGAACTGGTGGACAAGCTGAATGAGCTCGGGGGGGCCAACGGTATCGGTGTGGTGGATATGGTGGAAAACCGCCTGGTGGGTATGAAATCGCGCGGTGTCTATGAAACGCCCGGCGGTACCATTCTCTGGACGGCCCACCGCGAGCTGGAGTCCATCACCCTGGACCGCATCACCATGCATTTCAAACAGCTGGTGGCCGCCCGCTATGCCGAACTGGTTTACGACGGGGTGTGGTTCTCGCCCCTGCGGGAGGCTCTGGATGCCTTTGTGGATGTGACCCAGCGCACGGTGACCGGCAGTGTGCGGCTCAAGCTGTACAAGGGCCACTGCCTGCCGGCCGGGGTGACCTCCCCCTATTCGCTGTACAGCCAGGAGCTGGCCACCTTCAGCCGGGACGAAATATACAGCCAGAAGGATGCGGAAGGTTTTATCAACCTTTTCGGACTGCCCCTCAAGGTGCGTGCCCTGATGGAACAACAGGCCGGTCTGCGCTAAAGAGCTAAATGGGCAAAAAAGGCGGCGGCCCGGATACGGGCTGCCGCCTGTTTAACTGTTTTGCTTGCAGGCCGCCATTTTGGTGAAAACAAACTGGAAGATGCGGTCGCGCTGCCTTTCGGTAATATCAATAAATTCAATGCCGATGTGGTAAATTTTGCCACCCCGGGGCGATTCCACGGTTTCGCAGCGGCGTACCTCGGCGGTGAGCTGGAAATCATACACCATTTTTTTCACCGGCAGACTGAACTTGACCAGGATCTGCTCCCGGGGCTCAAGCGGTTTTTTATGGGCGATTTTGGCCCCCCCGGCGCTGATATTGAGCATTTCCGCCCGGCTGAACAAAGGCTTCTGGTCGGGCAGTTCGGGGACCGGGGCGATCTCGATGGCGTGCAGCAAATCCAGCCGCACATAGCGCCGGCTTTGCTGCCGGATTACTTTTTCCGGCATGGCCAGAGCGTAAAGCGGCACATTGTCCCGGCGCAGGCCCACCACTGTAGTGTCAAAGAACAGTACCTGCTCGGGGGTAGGGACGCGCACGCTGACGGCATCGCCCACATGCAGAGTGAGCGGTACCTGCTGGGCGTAGGGCATGGTGATGAAAAAACGGTCACTTTTAAAATCCTCGATGGAGGAGGTATAAAAGCCGCTGTCGCCGCGCTGGACATATATTTTCTGGCTTACCTGGGGGCGAAAGGTGATGTCGGCCATTGCATTCTCTCCTGTATCTGGCCCGGTGTACCGGTAATCCGGTTTGCCGGGCTGTTCTCCGCAAGACACTGGTATAATTTGACGTTGTGATGATAAAATCCTTTTAATTTCATGTTCCGGAGGGTAAATTTATGAGCAAACTGTGGGGAGGTCGCTTTGAGAAAAACACACACAGCCTGATGGACGACTTTCATTCCTCCATCTCCTTTGACTGCCGCCTCTACCGGCAGGATATAACCGGCAGTATGGCCCATGCCGCCATGCTGGCCCGGTGCGGGATCATCACGCCCCAGGAAGGCGAACAAATTATCAACGGGCTGAAAGAAATACTGGAGGACATAGAAACCGGCCGGGTACAGTTTTCCACTTCCGCCGAGGATATCCACATGAATGTTGAACTGCTGCTGACCCGGAAGATTGGAGCGGTGGCCAAAAAGCTGCATACTGCCCGCAGCCGCAACGATCAGGTGGCCCTGGATGTGCGCCTGTACCTGCGGGAGGAAATAGATCAAATCAGCCGGCTGCTCCGGCAGCTCTGCCGTCAGCTGCTGGATTTGGCGGAAGGTCACCTGGAAACCGTCATGCCCGGTTACACCCACCTGCAGCGGGCTCAGCCCGTAACTCTGGCCCACCATCTGCTGGCCTATGTGCAGATGTTCCGGCGGGATCTGGAGCGCCTGGCCGACTGCCGGCGGCGGGTCAATGTGCTGCCTCTGGGAGCGGGGGCGCTGGCCGGCACCACCTTCCCCATTCAGCCCGAACTGGTGGCCCGGCAGCTGGATTTTGCCGCCCTGGCCGAAAACAGCCTGGATGCGGTGAGCGACCGGGATTTCGCTGTGGAGTTCACTGCGGCGGCGGCGCTGATCATGGTGCATTTGAGCCGTTTCTGTGAGGAGATTGTGCTCTGGTCCAGCGGCGAGTTTGCCTTTGTGGAGGTGGACGATGCCTTCAGCACGGGCAGCAGCATGATGCCCCAGAAGAAAAACCCCGATGCGGCTGAACTGGTCCGGGGCAAGGCCGGGCGGGTTTTCGGCGATCTGCAGGCGCTGCTGGTCATGCTCAAAGGGCTGCCTCTGGCCTATAACAAAGATATGCAGGAGGATAAAGAAGCGCTTTTTGATGCCGTGGACACGGTGAAAAAGTGCCTGCTGGTCTTTACTCCCATGGTGGGCAGCCTGCGCTTCCGCAAGGAGAACCTGGCCCGGGCCGCCCGGGGCGGCTTCACCAATGCCACCGACCTGGCCGACTACCTGGTGGGCCGGGGGGTGCCCTTCCGGGAGGCCCACGAAATGGTGGGCAAAACCGTGCTCTACTGCCTGCAGCAGGGTAAAGCGCTGGAGGAACTCACTCTGGAGGAGATGCGCCAGTTTTGCCCGCCGGTGGAGCAGGATGTCTACCGGGCCCTGGATATTGTCCAATGTGTCTCCCGCCGTCATGTCCTGGGCGGTCCGGCTCCTGCCGCCGTGAAAAATGCCATTGAGCAGGCCCGGAAAGCGCTGGAATGAGCTTTATCGACCCTTTATGCCGGATGATTTATCCGGTAGAAAATTTATAAAACTTCGTTGTTGGTGGCAGGATTATTAAAACTTATGTCAAATAATTACTAATAACCCAGGTAAATGGTTGGGGTAGCGATATATCGACAGTGTATTCAGTCAGTCCATAATTTTATTTTATTTAGTACATAGTAAAGGCTACGTAAGCCTTCCAGACTGGCAGAAGCCGGTTGGGGGGCTTGTTTTTTTTACAGCCCTCATGTTAAAGAATCCTGGTAACGCGTTTTAAAAAACAATGTTTATAGGGGATTTATAGGGGATGGACATGCTTTCGTACCTGTTTAGGCGACTATTTTACTTACTGCCCGTTTTGCTGGGTATTTCCCTGGTTACCTTTGCTCTAATTAAGTTGGCTCCCGGTGATCCGGCGGAAGTGTTGCTGCGGGCTTCCGGCACCGAGCCTACGCGGGAGGCGGTGGCTGCTTTGCGCCGGGAGCTGGGACTGGAAGAACCAGTGCATCTTCAGTACTGGCACTGGTTGCGGCGGGTGCTGGAAGGGGACCTGGGGATTTCCTACCGCACCGGCCAGCCGGTGCGTGAAGAATTGCTGGAGCGACTGCCCGCAACCGTTGAGCTGGCCGGTGCGGCACTGGTATGCATGCTGCTGCTGGCCGTGCCCGTAGGGGTGGGGGCGGCGCTGTATCGTTACAGTTGGCCCGACCATTTGGGCAGGTTGCTGGCTTTGATCGGAGCGGCCATGCCTTCCTTCTGGCTGGGGCTGCTGCTGATCTACCTGTTTTCGGTACGCTGGGAGTTGCTGCCCGTCATGGGGCGGGGTGGGCTGGAGCATTTGCTTTTGCCTGCATTGACTCTGGGGTTGGGTATGGCAGCGGCCTATGCGCGTATTTTACGGGCGGGGATGGTAGAGGTGTTGGAGCAGGAATATGTGCGGGTGGCCCGGGCCAAGGGTTTGCCCGAGCGCCTGGTGGTGGGCAAACATGCATTAAAAAATGCTCTTTTGCCTGCTCTGACTCTGCTGGGCATGAGCCTGGGGCATCTGCTGGGTGGTACGGTGATTGTGGAAATGGTTTTTGCCTGGCCGGGCGTGGGGCGCCTGGCTGTAGAGGCCATATTCAACCGTGATTATCCGGTTATCCAGGGCTATGCCCTGATGATGGCGGTTATATTTGTGTTATTGAATACCCTGGTGGATCTGCTGTACAGCTGGCTGGATCCCCGCATTCGATGGGGTGGTGAAAATAAGTGAACATAACAGCCAGACAGATGCCGGACGTTAAAACCGGTGAGAATCTATTGGAAGGCCAAAGCCGGCATGTGTCCACCAGGGCCCGGGGGCTGGTGGGCAGGTTGGCCAAAGACAGGATGGCCCTGCTGGGGCTGGGAGTTATAATGCTTTTGGCCTTGCTGGCGGTGCTGGCGCCGTGGCTGGCCCCCCATGACCCTGTGCAAATCAACCTAGAGCAAAGTTTGCAGCCACCAGGAGGGTCATACTGGTTGGGTACCGACCATCTGGGGCGGTGTGTATTTTCCCGCCTGCTCTGGGGGGCCAGGGTGTCGCTGGGCACGGCGCTGCTGGCGCTGGGGGCTATTTTATTAATCAGTCTACCTTTGGGATTGCTGGCCGGGTACTGTGGCGGCCGGGTGGATAACTTGATCATGCGCCTGGTAGACGTGGTGCTGGCCTTTCCCGGACTGATTTTAGCCCTGGTTATCTCCGGCATGCTGGGACCCGGGTTATTGAACATGATGCTGGCCCTGGCCGGTGTGTGGTGGGCGGAGTATGCCCGGCTGGTACGGGGACAGGTGCTGGCAATCAAAGAGCGGGATTTTGTGCTGGCAGCCCGGGCGGTGGGAGCCGGTCCGGGGTGGCTGATGCTAAGGCATCTTTTGCCGGCAGCGCTGGGGCCGGTGATTGTGCTGGCTACGCTGGACATGGGCAAGTTAATACTGGCTATTTCCGGCCTGTCCTTTCTGGGACTGGGGGCCCAGCCTCCTACTCCGGAATGGGGCACCATGCTGAGCGACGCCAGACCTTACTTGCAGACCGAGCCCCGTTTAATGCTGGCTCCCGGTTTGTGTATTATGCTGGTGGCTCTGGCTTTCAACCTGCTGGGGGACGGATTGGCGCAAGCGCTCCATCCTCAGGAAAACAAGTGCTGTTGGAAGGGCGGATAACCCGGCTTAAGGAATCTTTTCTCCCTTTCGTCACACAAGGAAAAAGGGGGGAGATTAACACATTGTTCAAGGAGGAGATGCTCAATGCCCAGGGTGGTAGTTTGTGGGCGCGGCGGCAGTGGTAAAAGCACACTGGTGGCTCTGCTGGCCAGAGTGCTGGCCGATCAGGAGCGTGTGCTGGTGGTGGACGCTGATGAATCCAATCTGGGTTTGGCAGCAATGCTGGGTGTGCAACCGGCGGAGAGCACCTTGCTGTCCTGTCTGGGCGGCAAAGAAGGAGTGCGGGACAGGCTCTTGGCCAGTTTGCGCCAGGATGTCAGCAATGGCGAGAAAGTAACCGGCATTTTTTCCCGTCCCCTGACACCGGAAACCGTACCGGCGGAATGTACCGCCCGGCAGGGTAATCTGGCCCTGCTGCGCATTGGTAAAATCCAGCGCAGTATGGAGGGGTGTGCCTGCCCGGAGGGGGCGGTGGCCCGTTCGCTGCTCAATGCTATGCAAACCCGCAGCGATGAGTGGGTGCTGGTGGATACGGAAGCGGGAGTGGAACATTTTGGGCGTGGCCTGCTGGAAGGAGCAGATGTCCTACTGGTGGTGGTGGAGCCATCACGGGAAGCACTGGAAACCGCTCGCCGTGTGCAATCCCTGGCAGCTTGTTTGGCGAAACCAGTTCTGGTGGTGGTCAATAAAGCTGGCACGGAGATGGGGCGCTACCTGGTGGAGCAGTTGGCGCAGGATCACCTGGAGCCGGTGATCGTTTTGGAAAACTCTCCCGAGATAATGCGGGCTAACCTTTACGGGCAAATGCTGGATGTTCCTCTGTGGTCGAATCGCTTGTTGTTGCTGGCAGAACGGTTGAAAAGTTCAGCTAGTTAGCTGAATCATCCGAGAGAGTATTTATAGACCAGCACGGGGAGGTAATTTTTATGAGAGACAACAAAAAATATATAATTATTAATATAGCGTTGGTGTTATGTTTTGCGCTATTGTTTAACTTGCTCTGGGTGCCCGGTGAATGGGGGCAGGGTGCTCCAGCTTGCGCTCAGGAAAGACAGCAAGTGGCAACAAGTTTAATGAACCAGGCTGGTAAAAAGATCGGCGAGGAAGCCCAAAAACAGTTTCCCCGGGGAAAAAATCTGCTGGTGCTTACCAATGCAGGTTATGCTCAAATAGCCGGTCAAACAACCCTGGGGGCACTGGAGGGTATCCGGCAGGCAACCGGTTGCAGTGAGGGTCTGGGCAACCTTTTGCGGGTGCATTCAGCCAGTACCCGGCCTCTGTGGTTTTTCTTCTTTGAACCGGCTAGCGGGGAGGGTTTATATTGTGAAGTAAATTCAGCAGGCCTGGCAGACCTGATTGCCCAGAACAAAAATAGCGTTGCTGACCTGAATAAATTAATCAGCAAAAAAGCCAAAGAAAATGTTGCTGCTGCCAAACTGTTGGCCAATCCAGCCGCGTGGGATAAAAAGGTGCAGGAGAAGATCTTCAACGGCTTGGAGTTTGCGCTGGTTACCATAGCAAATGGTGTGGCCCGGGGAGCTCCTCCGGAGCTAGTGCAATCGATGCTGTTCCACGACCACTACTGCCCGGGGGTAACCAGTGGATATTTTATCGCCCGGTATCTCCAGAACAATTTTCCCCTGCGTGATGGTGAAAGCTACTATATAATCGCCTTGCCGCCCTGGTGCAAGGACGATGCCCTGCAAGTCATGCTCAACACCACACCCGGCAAAAACGGCATGGCTGTCTTGCCGCTCAAGGATCGGAGCATACTGGCCGATGCATACAAGAGTATGGCAGGGGTTTACTTTCGCTACAACAGCAAAACCCAAAAAGGTGAGGGAGTTGTCCTGAGCTTCGATTTTAATAAAATCAAAGAGTTGACCGGTGTGGATACCGGCAAAGGTTACCCCTGGGAAACACGCCTGAAGGCGGATTTACTGTACCTGCCCTATGTAAACAAACCGGAACTGTTTGTTCAGGTGTTGAAAAAATTTGAGCTGGCGCCCAATGAAGAACCCCAGGACTATGTGCAACCGGGAGTTAATCCGCTTACCAAGTTGGGTTTGCTAAAATGGCAATGGCAATGGTAGTTGTTAAAAAAGCCCTGCTTTACGCAGGGCTTTCAGCCTGTAGACAAAGCTCCAAACAGAGCAGGGTCTACAGGCATTTTTGTTGTATTTTTATTTACAGGAGGAAATTTATCGAGGTGAAACGTTGATGCTGCGAAAAAATCATCATCAAGGTGTTGATTGTCAACAGAATTGACCCACTATGTGCAAATAAAATTGATCCAC